>NZ_JALRNG020000243.1:0-233 GCF_030272875.2 Pseudomonas sp. BJa5 | reverse complement strand
TCAGGCAGGCATAGACGACCTGGCCGAGCTTGTTGATGTGGGTGGGTTCGGGATGTTTTCTGATATCGATACGTACGATGGGCATGGGTTTCTCCTGGCGCTGGGATGAACCAACACGATAGCAGCCTGTAGGAGCGGGGGGGTACCACCAGGGGGGGTTTCGGTTAGCCCCCCCAAACCCGGCAACCCCCCCCCACCCACCTGCACACAAAATAAAAAAAGGAGTAGGGATT
>NZ_JALRNG020000242.1:0-233 GCF_030272875.2 Pseudomonas sp. BJa5 | reverse complement strand
TGCCCGGCACCTGTGGTGTTGCACTACCGCTGACTTCCTGCCACTCGCCATCGCGGGTCAGGCTACGGTTGAGTACGCGGAGGGAGCCATCGGGCTTGACGTTGTAGTGTTCCTCGGACTGGGCGCAGTCACGCTGGAAGTACATGGTCAGGCGCTCCAGCTCGAACCATTTGCCCTGTTAACGCATGAGGTCGACCTTCTCGACTGTCTTGGGCTGTACCGGCCCCGAGCCC
>NZ_JALRNG020000241.1:0-233 GCF_030272875.2 Pseudomonas sp. BJa5 | reverse complement strand
CGGCGTCCAGGTTGAGATTGCGGGCACCGAGCAGGGCGAGCACTACATGGGTGATACCGACGCGGTCGATGAAAATGACGTGGCAGCGCATGGGAGGGATGGGTTCAAGGCTGCCGAAACGGGCAAGTATGCCTAAAATCGCGGGGCAAGCCCGCACCCACAGCATCGGTAGGAGCGGGCATGCCCCCCGAAGAGGCCCGGAACGCTACTCGAATTAGTGAATGTCGATCTGG
>NZ_JALRNG020000240.1:0-233 GCF_030272875.2 Pseudomonas sp. BJa5 | reverse complement strand
CTGCCAGTAATCGGGGTCCACCAGGATGCCGAGGGGTTCACGGCTGTGGACCCACTGGCCGGGTTGCCAGGTCGGATCGATGTCGAGCCACTGGCCGGCGAACGGTGCCTGCAAGGTCAGGCGGGCCATTTCCGAACGCGCGGCGCGCACATCTTCGAACTGGACATCGAGGCGTTGGCGGGTGGCGATGGCCTGCTCGGCACCCGACGGGTCGGCAATCAGCCCCCCGAGCC
>NZ_JALRNG020000239.1:0-234 GCF_030272875.2 Pseudomonas sp. BJa5 | reverse complement strand
GGACGGGGCGCCGGGCGAAGATGTTGCCCACGCCATCGTTGCTCTCGCTGCAGCCCTCATCCTTGCTAAATTTGACGAACAGGTCGCGGGCCTGTCGATCGAGGTCGGTCAACGCCAGGCGGCAAACCCCGCCCTTGGCCGTGGCGCCGAGCCGGGACAGGTCCATCAGCGATTGCCAGAGCCGTTCGCCATTGATATGGCGCAAGCTAGATTTCAGAACGTCCTGTGTAATTT
>NZ_JALRNG020000238.1:0-234 GCF_030272875.2 Pseudomonas sp. BJa5 | reverse complement strand
TAGGCGCCGAATCGCGGCAGTCTGAGGAACATCGACGCCACACCGGCGATGAACACCGGCATGGACAGCATCGGGATCAGCGCCTGGCCGGCGTCGAAAGCCCAGGAGAACACCAGCAACGGCGCCAGCGCCACGGCCAGGTATTGCCAACAGGCCAGCTCCAGCCGGCGACGCACCTGGGAGCGGGTCACGCCCGACCGGCCGCGCCCTGGTGCTCGTTACCCATCATGTGGC
>NZ_JALRNG020000237.1:0-234 GCF_030272875.2 Pseudomonas sp. BJa5 | reverse complement strand
GAGCCGTCGCCGCTGGAGCAACTGGCCATCGACAGCTTCACCGGCTTCCTGCAACTGATCAGCACAGAGGTGATGATCCGCCTGTACATGCTGGTCACTGAGGCTGCCGCCGAGCCTCCGGCGCCTTGAGCCACACGGGAAAACCTTCGACATCCAATCGCTGTACACCGCGTTTGACAATGCACGCGTGGTAGCCCCGCGCTGCCACCGCTAAAAACCGCTAACTGAAAGAAT
>NZ_JALRNG020000236.1:0-234 GCF_030272875.2 Pseudomonas sp. BJa5 | reverse complement strand
TCTTCTCGGGTTCCAGGCGGAATTGTTGTTCAGCCTGGACGTTGACCTGGTAGGTAAGGCCAAAGCGGTTGAAGTCGTTGGCATACAGCGAGCACAGGTACACCTGCAAGGTGTCGAAGATGTCATTGATGGACACGCCATGGGTCCTGGCCTTTTCGCGATCGATGGCGGCATCTACCTGCGGAACGTTGACCGTAAAGCTGGTGAACAACCTCGCCAGCTCCGGCATGATGC
>NZ_JALRNG020000235.1:0-234 GCF_030272875.2 Pseudomonas sp. BJa5 | reverse complement strand
AGTGGTGCTTTCATCGCAGGCTTCGCCAGCTCCCACGTGGGCCGGCGGTGTTCTTGCCATTGTGGTTTACTGAGTTAATTGGTGCTTTCATCGCAGGCTTCGCCAGCTCCGACAAGGGCCGGCGGTGTGCTTGTCACTGTGGGAACCTGAGCTAGGTGGGGCTTTCATCGCAGGCTTCGCCCGCTCCCACGAGGGCCGGCGGAGTGCTAGACACTGTGGGACACTGAGTTAAGT
>NZ_JALRNG020000234.1:0-234 GCF_030272875.2 Pseudomonas sp. BJa5 | reverse complement strand
CGCCGAAGCGACCCTGTCCAGGTTCCCTCTGGTGCGAAGCTTCAAGGCCGAGAAAAACCTCCCCCCGATGCAGTAATTCAAGCAGTTGCGCCTGATCGAAGCACGCCGGCGCCTGCGCCTTGGCGCCGCGCCTGCGCGCATCGCCGGCGAGTTGGGCTTCTTCGACCACGCCCACCTGAGCCATTCGTTTAGCAAAGTGATGGGCGCCGCGCCGGCGAGTTACAGCTCAATGCT
>NZ_JALRNG020000023.1:0-93252 GCF_030272875.2 Pseudomonas sp. BJa5 | reverse complement strand
GGGGGGGGGGGGGCCTGGGGGGGGGGGGGGGGCCCATTGTTTTTTTTAATTGGGTTATTCTGGGGGGGTACCCCCCGCTCTTCTTTTTTTTTGTGGGGGGGGGTTGCCCCCGCGATTGCTTTTCAGGCCTGTTCGAAAATCGACAGGTCCAGCGGCCTGATCGCGCCCATCCAGATCGCATGATCGCGGTGATCGGCCAGTTCATCCCCGGTCAGCGGATGCAGGAACACCACCAGCCCCCGGCGATACAACGCCAGCCACGGCAACACCACACCTACCACCTCCGGCCCGAACGCCAGCTGGCAGCTCCAGTCCGGATGCGGCCCGACCGGTTTCTGGTGCATGCGCCCCATGGTCACCGGAAACAGCTTGGAAGCCTCTTCACACAGCTGCCGAGCCTGTTCCAGCGTGCTGGCGTCGTAATAGACGTGAGCGTGATAGCCCTTGATCCTCTGCACGAAAAACTCCTTGATTGCCACGAACCCCGATCATAACCTGAGGTTCAACGATCACCCGCAACCTGTGGGAGTGACGGAATGAAAAATGCCGAAACTCCAGTGTTCAAGCTGGTCATCCTCGGTGGTTCGAGCAGCCTGGGCAGCGCCCTGATGGCTGAGCTGCTCAAGCGCCAGCATGAAGTGATCGCCGTGGTCGACGACCTCAACAAGCAGGCACCTCGCCCTGGACTGCACTTCAAGATCGGCGGCCTGGGCACGGCCGATCAGGCTGAACAAAGCGTGGCCGGCGGCTCGGCGGTGATCTGCCTGCTGGCGGCACTGGCGCCCGACGACTTCACCACCCAATTGCAGATGTCGCAGGCCCTGATCAGCGGTCTTTCCAGAACGACTATACGCCGCCTGTTGCTGGTGGGCGATTTCAGCGTGCTCGATCACAGCGAAGGACACAGCGAACAACAACAGGCCTGCGCCGACCAGATCGTCGACCTGCTGCAACGCAGCACCTTGCACTGGACCCTGATCAATACGCCCCAGGAAGTCGCCGGGCTGGGTATCGAGCACTTCCACCATACCCACGGCAACCTCGAACCCGGCCTGGCCGAACCCTTGCAGCACCTGGCCCGGGTGGCCGCGGCCATGGTCGATAGCCTGGAGCTGAAACTGCACCAGGGCGAGCATGTGAACTTCGTGTTCTGACCCGCCCAACCTGCGCCCGGACTTGCCTTGAGCCGCCAGAAATCGCACCCTGAGCAGCTTCCGCCTGCTCCAGAGAGTGCCCATGGCCCGGCCTGACCGCCACCCCTTGCTGCCGTTCCTCAGCTGGCTACCCCGGCAAACCCGGGGCAGCGTGCGCCGCGACCTGCTGGTGGGCCTGAGCGGTGCCATCCTGGCCCTGCCACAGTCGATCGCCTACGCCCTGATCGCCGGACTTCCGGCCGAATATGGCCTGTATGCGGCGATCGTGCCGGTATTGATCGCCTGCTTGTGGGGATCGTCCTGGCATCTTATCTGCGGGCCGACGGCGGCCATCTCCATCGTGCTCTACGCCAGCATCAGCCCCCTGGCCATCAGCGGCAGTGACGATTACATCACCCTGGTGCTGTTGCTGACCTTCCTGGCCGGCGTGTTCCAGTGGCTGCTGGGGCTGCTGCGCTTCGGTGCGCTGGTCAACTTCGTTTCCCACTCGGTGGTACTGGGCTTCACCCTCGGCGCAGCCGTGGTGATTGCCCTGGGGCAACTGCCGAACCTGCTGGGGCTCGACCTTCCCAGCCAGGCCACGGCCCTGAAAACCCTGGAAAGCCTGCTGGAGCACGCCGGTGAAGTGGACGGGCCTTCGCTGCTGCTGGGCCTTGGCACCTTGCTGCTGGGCATCCTGCTGAAACTGCTGCGCCCTCGCTGGCCCGGCCTGTTGATCACCCTGACCCTGGCCAGCCTGCTGGTGTGGCTGCTGCCGGGGTGGTTCGCTGATGTGCAGTTGGTGCCCGGCTTCGTCGGCCAGCTTCCGCCCTTGAGCCCCTTGCCGCTGCTGGACCTGGAGCTGATCCTGCGCCTGCTGCCCAGCGCCGTGGCGGTGGGCATGCTGGGCCTGGTGACCAGCCTGTCGATTGCCCGCTCGCTGTCGTCGCGCTCGGAACAACTGATCGATGCCAACCAGGAAATCCGTGCCCAGGGGCTGTCGAACATGGTCGGCAGCGTGTTCTCCGGCTACCTGTCTTCAGGCTCGTTCACCCGTTCGGGCCTGAGTTATGACGCTGGCGCCCGCTCGCCATTGGCCGGTGTGTTCTCGGCCCTGTGGGTGGCGCTGTTCGCGGTGGCGGGCGCCGGATTGATAGCGCACCTGCCCATCCCGGCCATGGCCGGCAGCATCCTGCTGATCTGCTGGGGCCTGGTGGATCATCGGGCCATGCGCGCGCTGTTCCGGGTCAGCCGCGCGGAATTCCTGGTCATGGCCCTGACCGCAACGGCCACCTTGCTGCTGGAGCTGCAGACCGCCATCTACGCCGGGGTGCTGGCCTCGCTGTTTTTCTACCTCAAGCGCACCTCACGGCCACGGGTGCAGCATTCGCGCGAAGGCGATGCCGATGTGCTGCGGGTAGGGGGCTCGATCTTCTTTGGCGCCAGCCATTACCTGCAGGTGCGCCTGCAACGCTGCCAGGGTCCGGACGTGGTGATCGACGCCCGGCAGATCAACTTCATCGACTATTCCGGGGTCGACATGCTCCACCGCGAAGCCCGCCGCCTGGGCCGGGCAGGCGGCAGCCTGACGCTGCATCGGGCGCGTCCACAGGTGATCGAGGAGTTGCACAAGCTGGAAGGGGCAGCGCACTGCCCGATCCGTTTCGAAGGTTAGCCGCGGGCCAGCTGGCGACGCAGTTCGTCCAGCACCGGGCCGGTGTCCGGGCGTACGCCACGCCAGATGCAGAAGGCTTCGGCGGCCTGCTCGGCGAGCATGCCCAGGCCGTCCAGCACCTGGGCAGCCCCGTGTTCGGTGGCCCATCGGCAGAACGGCGTCGGCTCCTTGCCGTACATCATGTCGTAGCACACGGTCTTGCCCGGCTCGATCAGGCTGGGGGAAATCGGCGGCAGTTCGCCGGCCAGGCTGGCGGAGGTGGCATTGATGATCAGGTCGACAGGCTCTTTGAGCCAGGCGAAGCCACTGGCGGCCACCGGGCCCAGGTCAGCGAATTCATGGGCCAGTCGTTCGGCCTTTTCCACCGTACGGTTGGCGATCACCAGCGATGCCGGCTTGTGCGCCAGCAGCGGTTCCAGCACACCGCGTACCGCACCGCCAGCACCCAGCAGCAGGATACGTTTGCCGCTGAGCTGCACCCCGGCATTGACGGTCAGGTCGCGCACCAGGCCGGCGCCGTCGGTGTTGTCACCCTGCAGGCTGCCATCGGCCAGCTTGATCAGGGTGTTCACCGCGCCGGCCCGTTCGGCCCGTGGCGTCAGGCTGTCGACCAGGCGATAGGCTTCTTCCTTGAACGGTACGGTGACGTTGGCGCCCTGGCCCTGCTTGAAAAAACCCAGGGCGCAGTCGGTAAAGTCATCCAGCGGTGCCAGCAAGGTGTTGTACTCCAGCTGCTGGCCGGTCTGGTCGGCAAACAGGCGGTGGATCAGCGGCGACTTGCTATGGCCGATCGGGTTGCCGAATACAACGTACTGGTCCATTCACGCGGTTCCTGGGTCGGGGCCGGACACTCCGGCAAAGTTATCCACAGAGCGGTCAGCGACCTGGCTTGGCCTCGCCAATCCAGTCGCGATCCTGCAGGAAATACTCGGTCAGGCGCGCTTCGTCGCTGCCTGGTGCCGGTTTCCAATCGTACCCCCAACGCACCTGCGGTGGCAGCGACATCAGGATCGATTCGGTACGACCGCCCGACTGCAGGCCAAACAGGGTGCCACGGTCATAGACCAGGTTGAACTCGACGTAGCGACCGCGGCGGAATTCCTGGAACTCACGCTGCTCGGCGGTATAGGCCATGGCCTTGCGGCGCTGGACGATCGGCAGGTAGGCCTCGATATAGGCATCGCCGATGGCGCGCATGAAGGCGAAGCAGGTGTCGAAGTCCCACTCGTTCAGGTCGTCGAAGAACAGGCCGCCAATGCCGCGCGGCTCGCCACGGTGCTTGAGGTGGAAGTAGCGGTCGCACCAGGCCTTGTAGCGCGGGTAGACATCGGCACCGAACGGCGCACAGGCGCGCTCGGCCACCTGGTGCCAGTGCAGGCAGTCTTCTTCGTTGCCGTAGTACGGGGTCAGGTCGAAGCCGCCACCGAACCACCAGACCGCCTCTTCACCTTCCTTTTCGGCGATGAAAAAGCGCACGTTGGCGTGGGAAGTCGGCACATGCGGGTTGTGCGGGTGGATCACCAGCGACACGCCCAGGGCCTCGAAACCCCGGCCAGCCAGTTCCGGCCGGTGGGCGCTGGCCGACGGCGGCAGGCCGCTGCCGAAGACGTGGGAGAAGTTCACCCCGCCTTTTTCGATGACCTGGCCGTCGCCGATCACCCGGGTCCGTCCGCCACCGCCGGCCTCGCGCGTCCAGGCGTCCTCGACGAAGCGGCCGCCGCCGTCTTCGTTCTCGAGGGCGGCACAAATACGGTCTTGCAAGTCGAGCAGGTAGGCTTTCACGGCCTCGGTGCGGCTAGTCATCAGGTCACCTGGAAGCGGGCATGAGCAAATTCGGCGCGTAGCATACCACCGGCAACCGGCTGGCCGCAGTTGACGGCGATCAAGCAAAGGCGTCCGATAGGGGTTTCCCTAACGCAACAGGAGCGTGCAGATGGCCAAGCGTATCCAGTTCAGCCAGCATGGGGGCCCGGAGGTCCTGCAACTGGTCGATTTCGAACCTGCCGATCCCGGCCCGGAGCAGGTGCGTGTACGCAACCACGCCATCGGCCTGAACTTCATCGACACCTACTTTCGCAGCGGCCTGTATCAGCCACCGGCCTTGCCCTCGGGCCTGGGCACCGAAGGGGCAGGGGTGGTCGAGGCGGTCGGTGCGCAGGTGAGCCGGCTCAAGGTCGGTGACCGCGTCGCCTACGCCGGCGGTCCGCTGGGCGCCTACAGCGAAGTGCATGTGCTGCCGGAGGCCAACCTGGTCAAGCTGCCCGACAGCATCAGCTTCGAACAGGCGGCGGCGGTGATGCTCAAGGGCCTCACCGTGCAGTACCTGCTCAAACAAACCTATGCCGTGCAGCCGGGCGACACCATTTTGTTCCACGCCGCCGCCGGCGGTGTCGGCTCGCTGGCCTGTCAGTGGGCCAAGGCCCTGGGCGCCAGGCTGATCGGTACGGTCAGTTCGGCGGAAAAAGCCGAACGCGCCAAGGCACTGGGAGCCTGGGCGACCATCGACTACAGCCGTGAAGATGTGGCACAGCGCGTGCTGGAACTGACCGACGGCAAGAAATGCCCGGTGGTCTACGACGGCGTTGGCCAGGACACCTGGCTGACCTCGCTGGACTGCCTGGCGCCCCGTGGCCTGATGGTCAGCTTCGGCAACGCCTCGGGCGCGGTGAGCGGGGTCAACCTGGGTATCCTGGCGCAGAAGGGCTCGCTGTACGTCACCCGCCCGACCCTGGCCAGCTACGCCAATTCGGCGGCCAACACCCAGGCGATGGCTGACGACCTGTTCGCGATGATTACCAGCGGCAAACTGACGGTGGATATCCAGCAGCGTTATCCGCTGAGCGAGGCGGCCAAGGCGCAGACCGAGCTGTCGGCGCGGCGGACGGTGGGGTCTACGGTGCTGCTGCCTTGAATCGGTGCTGATTCGATCGCGGGGCAAGCCCGCTGCCACAGACCGGTATGGTCCCTGTGGGAGCGGGCTTGCCCCGCGATAGGGGTCATCCAGCCCGAACCACTTCCCCGGTCACCAGGTCGCGAATCACACTCGGATTGCGCCGCCCACCCAGGGCGCCACCCAGCACCAGGTCCAGCTGGCCACGGAAATACTGCTCGACGCGCAGGCGCGACTTGGCCGCAGGACGTCCCTGGGGGTTAGCCGAGGTCGATACCAGCGGCCCGACCAACGAGCACAGCTCACGCACCACCGGATGGTCGCTGACCCGCAGGGCGACGGTGTCGTGCACCCCGGTGATCCATTCCGGCAGCATGTTCTGGTGCGGCACCAGCCAGGTGTTGGGCCCGGGCCAGGTGCTGCTCATGCGATCGATCCAGGTTTCGGGGAAATCCTCGAACAGGAAGTCGAACTGGCGGATATTGTCGGCGATCAGGATCAGGCCCTTGTCCACCGAGCGCGACTTGATCGCCAGCAGGCGATCCACCGCTTCCTCGTTCCATGGGTCACAGCCCAGGCCCCAGACGGCCTCGGTTGGGTAGGCAATCACCGCACCGGCCCGGATTTCACGCGCGGCTTGTTGCACACGCCAACTGCTCACCATTGCTTTCTCTCCGCATTCTAAGGCTGACCCGCAGTGTACTTAGCCTGGTCGGGCAAACCAACGCCCGGCTTCATTACAGACCCGTCCTGCCACCTCCAGCTCGGTCAATGCCGCCAGCACCCTGGGCAATGGCCAACCGCTGCTGGCGGCCAGCCCCTCGCTGGTATGGGGGGCGGCCAACAGCAATGTCTCCAGTATATGCAGGCCCCGCGCAGGCTCCTCGTTCGCCAACGGCGGTAAACACTGCCAGCCTTGCAGGGTTTCGACGATCTGCTCGACGTTTTCCACCAGCAATGCACCGTCGCGAATCAACTGGTGGCAGCCCCTGGAGCCCGGATGATGGATCGAGCCCGGAATGGCATAGACCTCACGCCCTTGTTCGGCCGCCAGGCGCGCGGTGATCAGCGAACCACTGGCCAGGCTCGCCTCGACCACCAGCACGCCCAGCGACAGCCCGCTGATGATGCGATTGCGCCGGGGAAAGTTGCCCGCCACCGGCCCGGCATCCAGGGGAAATTCGGAAACCACGGCACTGCCTCGCTCGATCATGGCCGCAGCCAGCGCCCGGTGGCGTTGTGGATAAAGTTTCTGCAGACCTGTGCCCAGCACCCCGATGGTACCCCCTTCGACATCCAGCGCCGCCTGATGGGCAGCGCCATCGACCCCCAGGGCCAGGCCGCTGGTAATCACGAAACCGCCGCGGGCAAGGCTTCTGGAAAACGCCGCGGCGGTGTCCAGCGATGGCCTTGAAGCGCGGCGACTGCCGACGATTGCCAACTGCGGTTTTTCCAGCAGGGCCGGGTTGCCGGCGACGAACAGCAGGGGCGGGGCGGCGTCCACTTCCGCCAGCAAAGCGGGGTAGGCGGGGTCGTCCCACATCAGCACATGCTGGTCGGGCCGCTCTAGCCAGGCCAATGCAGCCGCAGCGCCTTCACGCACTTCAGCACTGCGACGGGCCTCGGCACTGGCAAACGGGATATCCAGTGCACGCCAGGCACCGGCTGGGGCGCTGAGGGCCGCCGAAGCGCTGCCAAAGGCCTGGAGAAGTCTATGAAAGCGTTGCGGGCCAAGTGCCGGCAAGCGGTGCAGGCGCAAACGCGCCTCGAGTTCGGCGGGCGAACAGCACCCGGGAGCGGACTGCGACATGGCGATCATCCTTGATCGAGCAGAGACCCCACACCCTGCACAAGCTGTGGATAACTCTGTTGATAATACTTTGACAACCGGTTGAAAAATGCCCCCGGTCGGCAGCCTTTCGGGCCTGTCTGAAACCTTAGCTGACCTTTGCCAGGTGCCGAATCCGGCGAATCCCTTTATTATGTGTATTCATGTTTGTATTTCATCGCACAGTGCAGCTCATACGCTTATGGCCATTCTGAACATTCTCGAATTCCCGGACCCGCGCCTTCGCACCCTCGCCAAACCGGTGATGGAAGTCGACGACAGCATCCGCCAGCTGGTCGATGACATGTTTGAGACCATGTACGAAGCCCCTGGCATCGGCCTCGCCGCCACCCAGGTCAACGTACACAAGCGCGTCGTGGTCATGGACCTGAGCGAAGACCGCAGCGAGCCACGGGTGTTCATCAACCCCGAGCTCGAAAAACTTACCGACGACATGGACCAGTACCAGGAAGGCTGCCTGTCGGTGCCCGGCTTCTACGAGAACGTCGATCGCCCGACCCGGGTCAAGATCAAGGCACTGGACCGCGACGGCAAGCCCTTCGAAGAAATCGCCGAAGGCCTGCTGGCGGTGTGCATCCAGCACGAATGCGATCACCTCAACGGCAAGCTGTTCGTTGACTACCTGTCGACGCTCAAACGCGACCGAATCAAGAAGAAACTGGAAAAGCAGCACCGCCAGCAAGCTTGATCCCCTCATCCAGAAGGCTTGCTCCGGCAAGCCTTTTTCTTTTTTAGCGAGAACTCCATGCGCATTGTCTTCGCAGGCACCCCAGAGTTTGCCGCCGAACACCTCAAGGCCCTGATCGACAGCCCCTACGAGGTCGTGGCCGTCTACACCCAACCGGACCGTCCGGCCGGGCGCGGCCAGAAGCTGATGCCCAGCGCCGTCAAGCAACTGGCTGTGGATAACGGCATCCCTGTCCTGCAGCCGCCGACCCTGCGCAATGCCGATGCCCAGGCCGAACTGGCCGCCTTCGCCCCCGACCTGATGGTGGTGGTCGCCTACGGCTTGATCCTGCCGCAAGCGGTGCTGGATATCCCGCGCCTGGGTTGCATCAACAGCCATGCCTCGCTGCTGCCTCGCTGGCGCGGCGCCGCGCCGATCCAGCGCGCGGTGGAGGCGGGCGACCGTGAAAGCGGCGTGACCGTCATGCGCATGGAAGCCGGCCTCGATACCGGCCCGATGCTGCTCAAGGTATCCACCCCGATCAGCGCCACCGACACCGGCGGCACCCTGCACGACCGCCTGGCCGAAATGGGCCCGCCGGCAGTGCTGCAAGCCGTGGCCGGCCTCGCCGCTGGCACCCTGCAAGGCGAGATCCAGGACGACAGCCTGGCCACTTATGCACACAAGCTGAACAAGGACGAAGCACGCCTGGACTGGAGCCGCCCGGCCGTCGAGCTGGAGCGCCTGATCCGCGCCTTCAACCCTTGGCTGATCTGCAACAGCAGCCTGAACGGCGAAGTGCTGAAGGTGCAAGCCGCGACGTTATCCACAGGCAGCGGCACGCCGGGTGAGATCCTGTCCGCCAGCAAGGACGGCCTGATCGTCGCCTGCGGCGAGCAGGCCCTGTGCCTGACCCGCCTGCAATTGCCCGGTGGCAAGGCGCTGAACTTCAGCGACCTGTTCAACAGCCGCCGCGAGAAGTTCGCCATTGGTACGGTGCTCGGTCAATGAATCCACGTCTGGCGGCCGCCCGCGCCCTGGCGGCGGTACTCAGCGGCAAGGCCTCGCTGAACAGTTCGCTGCCTGCGCAGCTGGACAAGGTCGAAGCCCGCGACCGTGGCCTGACCCAGGACCTGGCCTTCGGCACCGCGCGCTGGCAGCCACGCCTGTCGGCCCTGGCCGAGCGCCTGCTGCAAAAGCCGTTCAAGAGCGCTGACCGCGATGTCGAAGCCTTGCTGCTGGTCGGCCTGTATCAGTTGCTCTACACCCGCATCCCGGCCCATGCCGCCATCGGCGAAACCGTCGGCTGCGCCGACAAGCTGAAAAAGCCCTGGGCCAAGGGGCTGCTCAACGCCGTGCTGCGCCGGGCGCAACGCGAGAGCAACGACATCCTCGCCGAGCTGGAACGCGACCCGGTGGTGCGTACCGCCCACCCGCGCTGGCTGCAGAAGTCGCTCAAGGCATTCTGGCCTGAGCAGTGGGAGGCTATTTGCGCGGCCAACAACGCGCACCCGCCGATGATCCTGCGGGTCAATCGCCGGCATCACAGTCGTGACACCTATCTGGGCCTGCTGGGCGAGGCGGGCATCGAAGCCAGTGCCTGCCAGTACAGCGCCGATGGCATCGTCCTCGCGGGTGCCTGTGACGTACGCGACCTGCCTGGCTTCGAGCAGGGCTGGATCAGCGTCCAGGACGAAGCGGCGCAACTGGCCGCCGACCTGCTCGACCTCGCCCCCGGCCAGCGCGTGCTCGACGCCTGCTGCGCACCGGGCGGCAAGACCTGCCACCTGCTCGAAGCCCAGGCGCAACTCGACGCCGTGGTAGCCATCGACCTGGAAGCCAAGCGCCTGACCCGGGTCCGGGAGAACCTCGACCGCCTCGGCCTCGATGCCCAGCTGATTGCCTGCGACGCCCGCGACACCGCCAGCTGGTGGGACGGCAAGGGCTTCCAGCGCATCCTGCTCGACGCGCCGTGCTCGGCCACCGGGGTGATCCGTCGTCACCCGGACATCAAGATGACCCGCCAGGCCGACGACATTCCGGCTCTGGCCAGCTTGCAGGGCGAACTGCTCGATGCCTTGTGGCCGACCCTCGAAGTCGGCGGCATCCTGCTCTATGCCACCTGCTCGAGCCTGCCGACGGAAAACACCGAAGTCATCGAGGCCTTCCTGGCCCGCACCCCGGGTGCCCGCGAGCTGGACCTGGCGACCCAGGCCGGCGTGCGCCAGCCCCATGGCCGCCAGTTGCTGGCCCAGGAAGGCGGCCACGACGGCTTCTACTATGCCAAGCTGATCAAAATAGCCGCCGCGCGCGGATAACAAGAGAAGGGAAGAGCGGATGAAGATCATCATCCTCGGCGCAGGGCAGGTCGGCGGCACGCTGGCTGAACACCTGGCCAGCGAAGCCAACGACATTACCGTGGTCGACACCGATGGCGACCGCCTGCGCGACCTCGGCGACCGCCTGGACATCCGCACCGTCCAGGGCCGCGCCTCGTTCCCTACCGTGCTGCGCCAGGCCGGTGCCGATGACGCCGACATGCTGGTGGCGGTGACCAACAGCGACGAGACCAACATGGTCGCCTGCCAGGTCGCCTACACCTTTTTCCACACCCCGACCAAGATCGCCCGGGTGCGTGAATCGGCCTACCTGACCCGCGCCGGCCTGTTCGACAACGATGCCATTCCGGTCGATGTGCTGATCAGCCCCGAGCAGGTGGTTACCCACTACATCAAGCGCCTGATCGAGCACCCGGGCGCCCTGCAGGTGATCGACTTCGCCGAAGGCAAGGCGCAACTGGTGGCGGTCAAGGCCTACTATGGCGGTCCGCTGGTCGGCCAACAGCTGCGCCAGATCCGCGAGCACATGCCCAACGTCGACACCCGCGTGGCGGCGATCTTCCGCCGTGACCGGCCGATCCTGCCCCAGGGCGATACCGTGATCGAAGCCGACGACGAAGTCTTCTTCATCGCCGCCAAGGCCCACATCCGCGCGGTGATGGGCGAGCTGCGGCGCCTGGACGAAACCAACAAGCGCGTGGTCATCGCTGGCGGCGGGCAGATCGGCGAGCGCCTGGCCGAAGCCATCGAAAGCCGCTACCAGGTCAAGATCATCGAGATGAACCCGGCCCGCTGCCGCTACCTGTCCGACACCCTGGACAGCACCGTGGTGCTGCAAGGCAGCGCCTCGGACCGCGACCTGATGCTCGAAGAGAACATCGCCGAAGCCGATATCTTCCTGGCCCTGACCAACGATGACGAGGCCAACATCATGTCCTCGCTGCTGGCCAAGCGCCTGGGCGCGCGCAAGGTGATGACCATCATCAACAACCCGGCCTATGTCGACCTGGTCCAGGGCGGCGAAATCGACATCGCCATCAGCCCGCAGCTGGCCACCATCGGCACCTTGCTCGCCCACGTGCGCCGTGGCGACATCGTCAGCGTGCACTCGCTGCGCCGTGGCGCGGCAGAGGCGATCGAGGCCATCGCCCATGGTGACTCGAAGTCGAGCAAGGTGATCGGCAAGGCCATCGAAGACATCGCCCTGCCGCCCGGCACCACCATCGGCGCGATCATTCGCGACGAAGAAGTGCTGATTGCCCATGACGACACCGTGATCGAGGCGGGTGACCATGTGATCCTCTTCGTTGTCGACAAGAAGTACATCCGTGACGTCGAGAAGCTGTTCCACGTGGGCTTGAGCTTCTTCTAAGAGGACGGCGACATGCGCGAATCACTGGAAAAGATGCTGGCCAAGGGTGTGGATAACGCCCTGCTGCGCTTCGGCCTGGGCAAGGCCTGGCTGGATGAAGGCAATGGCGCCGAGGCGGCGCTGCACCTGCAGCGCTGCGTCGAGTTCGATCCGAAGTATTCGGCGGCGTGGAAGCTGCTGGGCAAGGCGCATCAGCTGCAGGGCGACAAAGCCGCGGCGCGCCTGGCCTGGGAACAGGGGCTGGAAGCCGCGAAGGCCCATGGCGACAAGCAGGCCGAGAAAGAGATGACGGTGTTTCTCAAGAAGCTGGATAAAGCTGGTTAAACCATCGCGGGGCAAGCCCGCTCCCACCGATCTGCATGATCCGGTGGGAGCGGGCTTGCCCCGCGATGAGGCCCTCAGTACCAGCGCGCCTCCCCAGGCGGACGCTTCTTGAAGCGCTTCATGCTCCACATGTACTGGCTCGGATAGGCCCGCACATAGCGCTCGACCACCTGGCTCATGGCCGCTGCCGAGGTTTCGGTGTCTTCGCTGTACATCGCTTCGGGCGCCGCTTCCAGGATCACCTTGAAACCGGACCCGTCCGGCAGGCGCAGGGCATGCAGGAACACCCCCACGGCCTTGCCGCCGGCGAGCATGTTCGGCACGAACTTGCTGGTCAGCGCCTTGGTGGCGAAGAACGGCACGAAGACCCCCGCCGACTCGGCCGGCTCCGGGTCTGCCGGAATGCCGACCTGACCGCCTTTGCGCACTTCCTTGATGATGCTCAGGATGCCTTCCTTGGTCGAAGCCGCGACGCGGTTGCCCAGTTGCACGCGCTGTTCGCGCAGCAGGTCATCGACCGCCTTGAGCTTGGGTGGACGGTAGAAAATGATCGGTTTGCACTGGTTGCAATAGAAGTGATTGAGCACTTCCCAGTTGCCCAGGTGGCTGGTGATGCCGACCACGCCCTTGCCCGAGGCCAGTGCGGCCTGCAGCACTTCCAGGCCCTCGACCTCGCGCACCAGCGCGAGCGAGCGCTGGGCCGGCCAGATCCAGGCACAGGCGCTTTCGGTGAAGGACTTGCCGATATCCATCAGGGTACGGCCGACCAGTTGCTCGCGCGCCGCCGGGTCCATCTCCGGGAAACACTTGGCCAGGTTGATGCGCACCACTTCGCGCGAGCTGTTCGGCACCTTCCACATCATCCAGCCGATGGCCGCGCCGACCCGCTGTACCGCGCCCCAGGGGAGCTTGGCAAACAACCGCAACGCCCCGACCATCAAGGCGCCTTTGAATTTATCCACAGGCTGGTTCCTCTTTCTGCAAGCCGGCCATTGTACCCCCTCAGCGCCGCAGAGCGGGGTAGCGATCGCAATCGGTGGTGTGATCCATGACCATGCCGGTGGCCTGCATGAAGGCATAGCAGATGGTCGGGCCGACAAAAGTGAAGCCGGCCTTGCGCAGCGCCTTGCTCATGGCCGTGGCTTCATCGGTGACCGCCGGGACCTCCCCGCGCTGACTGAAATGGTTGATTTTCGGCGCGCCGCCGACGAACGACCAGAGCCATTCGCCCGGGTTCTCCAGGGCCAGCCAGGCACGGGCATTGCGCCGCGCGGCATTGAGCTTGAGGCGGTTGCGAATGATGCCGGGGTCGAGCATCAGTGCTTCGATCTCCTCGTCGCTCATCTGCGCCAGGCGCTGCGGATCGAAGCCGAACAGCACCTGGCGGTAGCGTTCGCGCTTTTTCAGCACGGTGATCCACGACAGGCCGGCCTGGAAGCCTTCGAGCAGCAGCATTTCGAACAACTGGCCCGGGTCGCGCTGGGGCGTGCCCCACTCCTGATCGTGATACGCCTCATAAAGCGGATCGTCGGTACACCAAAAGCAGCGTGGCATAAGGCTCCAAGGGTAGAGGCCTGCGCGAATCGGGTTATACTCCCGCTCTTTATATTCGCAGCCCTAGAAACAGGTGAATTTCGTGAGCCAGCCTACGCCAGCCGTGCGTACCTTCCAAGACCTGATCCTCGCCCTGCAGCAGTACTGGGCCGAGCAAGGTTGTGTGGTACTTCAGCCCTACGATATGGAAGTAGGCGCCGGCACGTTCCATACCGCCACCTTCCTGCGCGCCGTCGGCCCGGAAAACTGGAACGCTGCCTACGTGCAGCCCAGCCGCCGTCCGGCCGATGGCCGCTATGGTGAAAACCCCAACCGTCTGCAGCACTACTACCAGTTCCAGGTAGTGCTCAAGCCGAACCCGGCGAACTTCCAGGAACTGTACCTGGGCTCGCTCAAGGCCATCGGCCTCGACCCGCTGGTGCACGACATCCGTTTCGTCGAAGACAACTGGGAATCGCCGACCCTCGGCGCCTGGGGCCTGGGCTGGGAAATCTGGCTCAACGGCATGGAAGTCACCCAGTTCACCTACTTCCAGCAAGTAGGCGGCATCGAGTGCTACCCGGTCACCGGTGAGATCACCTACGGCCTGGAGCGCCTGGCCATGTACCTGCAGGGCGTCGACTCGGTCTACGACCTGGTCTGGACCGACGGTCCGTTCGGCAAGGTGACCTATGGCGACGTGTTCCACCAGAACGAAGTGGAGCAGTCGACCTACAACTTCGAACACGCCAACGTCGAAAAGCTGTTCGAACTGTTCGACTTCTACGAAAGCGAAGCCAATCGCCTGATCGAGCTCGAGCTGCCGCTGCCGACCTATGAAATGGTCCTCAAGGCCTCGCACACCTTCAACCTGCTCGACGCCCGCCGCGCCATCTCGGTAACCGAGCGTCAGCGTTACATCCTGCGCGTACGTACCCTGGCCCGCGCCGTGGCCCAAAGCTACCTGCAGGCCCGCGCCAAGCTGGGCTTCCCGATGGCGTCCCCTGAATTGCGTGATGAAGTGTTGGCTAAGCTGGAGGCTGCACAATGAGTGCTCAAGATTTCCTGGTTGAACTGGGCACCGAAGAACTGCCACCCAAGGCCCTGAGCAGCCTGGGCGATGCTTTCCTCGCCGGTATCGAGAAAGGCCTGCAGGCCGCTGGCCTGAACTACACCGCCAAGCAGGTGTTCGCCGCACCGCGCCGCCTGGCCGTACTGATCAGCCAGCTCGACACCCAGCAGCCGGACCGCAGCATCAACCTCGACGGCCCGCCACGCCAGGCGGCGTTCGACGCCGAAGGCAACCCCACCCAGGCAGCCCTGGGCTTCGCCAAGAAGTGCGGTGTAGAGCTGTCGGATATCGATCAGAGCGGCGCCAAGCTGCGCTTCTCCCAGCACATCCCGGGCAAGGCCACCGCCAGCCTGCTGCCAACCATCGTCGAAGATTCGCTCAACGACCTGCCGATCCCCAAGCGCATGCGCTGGGGTGCGCGCAAGGACGAGTTCGTGCGTCCTACCCAGTGGCTGGTAATGCTGCTCGGTGACGAGGTGGTCGACTGCACCCTGCTGGCGCAGAAAGCCGGTCGTGAGTCCCGCGGCCACCGCTTCCACCACCCGGAAAACGTGCGCATCAGTGCCCCGGCCAACTACCAGGAAGACCTGCGCAAGGCCTACGTGCTGGCCGACTTCGCCGAGCGTCGCGAGCTGATCAGCAAGCGCACCGCCGAACTCGCCATGCAACAGGAAGGCAGCGCCATCGTGCCGCCCGCGCTGCTCGATGAAGTGACTGCGCTGGTCGAGTGGCCGGTGCCGCTGGTCTGCTCCTTCGAGGAGCGTTTCCTGGAAGTCCCTCAGGAAGCCCTGATCACCACCATGCAGGACAACCAGAAGTACTTCTGCCTGCTGGATACCGACGGCAAGCTGCTGCCACGCTTCATTACCGTGGCCAACGTCGAGAGCCGCGATCCCAAGCAGATCGTCGAAGGCAACGAGAAGGTCGTGCGCCCACGCCTGACCGACGCCGAGTTCTTCTTCAAGCAAGACAAGAAGCAGCCGCTGGAAAGCTTCAACGAGCGCCTGCAAAACGTGGTGTTCCAGGCCCAGCTGGGCAGCGTTTTCGACAAGGCCGAGCGGGTTGCCAAGCTGGCCGCCTTCATCGCCCCACGCATCGGCGGCGACGCCCAGCGCGCAGCGCGTGCCGGCCTGCTGTCCAAGTGTGACCTGGCCACCGAGATGGTCGGCGAATTCCCGGAAATGCAGGGTGTTGCCGGCTACTACTACGCCCTCAACGACGGCGAGCCGGAAGATGTGGCCCTGGCCCTGAACGAGCAGTACATGCCGCGCGGTGCCGGTGCCGAACTGCCGTCGACCCTGACCGGTGCGGCCGTGGCCATCGCCGACAAGCTCGACACCCTGGTCGGTATCTTCGGTATCGGCATGCTGCCAACCGGCAGCAAGGACCCCTACGCCCTGCGTCGGGCCGCCCTGGGCGTGCTGCGCATCCTGATCGAGAAGCAACTGGACCTGGACCTGACCGAAGCGGTGAACTTCGCCGTCACCCAGTTCGGCAGCAAGGTCAAGGCTGCGGGCCTCGCCGACCAGGTGCTGGAGTTCATCTTCGATCGCCTGCGTGCCCGTTACGAAGACGAAGGCATCGACGTCGCCACCTACCTGTCGGTTCGCGCCCTGAAGCCGGGTTCGGCGCTGGACTTCGACCAGCGCGTGCAGGCCGTCCAGGCCTTCCGCCAGCTGCCTGAAGCCGCTGCCCTGGCCGCGGTGAACAAGCGCGTGTCGAACCTGCTGGGCAAGGCCGAAGGCACCATCGCCACCTCGGTCGAGCCGAAGTACTTCGACAATGCCAACGAGTTCTCCCTGTACTCGGCCATCCAGCAGGCCGACCAGGCCGTGCAACCGATGGCCGCTGCGCGCCAGTACAGCGAATCGCTGGCACGCCTGGCTGCCCTGCGCGAACCGGTCGACGCCTTCTTCGAGGCGGTGATGGTCAACGCCGAGGACGCCAAGGTGCGGGCCAACCGTTATGCCCTGCTCAGCCGCCTGCGCGGTCTGTTCCTGGGCGTGGCCGACATTTCGCTGCTGGGGTAAGTCTTGAAGCTGCTGATTCTCGATCGGGACGGAGTGATCAACCAGGACTCCGACGCCTACATCAAGTCGCTGGACGAGTGGATTCCGATACCCGGATCGATCGAGGCCATCGCGCAGTTGAGCAAGGCCGGCTGGACGGTGGCGGTCGCCACCAACCAGTCCGGCATCGCTCGCGGCTACTACGACCTGGCAACCCTGGAGGCCATGCATGCGCGTCTGCGCCAGCTGGTGGCCGAACAGGGCGGCGAGGTCGGGCTGATCGTCTATTGCCCGCACGGGCCCGACGAGGGCTGCGATTGCCGCAAGCCCAAGCCGGGCATGCTGCGCACGATCGCCGCGCATTACCAGGCCGAACTGGCCGGGGTATGGTTTGTCGGTGACAGCAAGGGTGACCTGGAAGCCGCAAAAGCCGTCGATGCTCAACCGATTCTGGTAAAAACCGGGAAAGGCGAGATCACCCTGAGCAAGGGGATTGCGCCAGAAACGTTGATTTTCGATGATCTGGCGGCGATCGCCAGAGAACTTATCCACAAATAGGGCGCCTGCCGAACAGGCGCACTTTTACTAGGCGGGCGAGCCCGCAACGGTACATGCCGCTATGTCGATCCTGCAGGCGATCAGAATTTTTCTTTTTTACCTGCTACTGGGTACCAGCTCCTTGCTGTGGTGCACCCTGAGCTTTTTTATCGCGCCGTTTCTGCCTTTCAGCGCCCGCTATCGCTTCATCAACGTTTACTGGTGCCGCTTCGCGCTGGTGCTGGTGCGGGTGTTCCTCAACATCAAGGTCAAGGTCAGCGGGGCTGAAAACATCCCCAAGCAACCCTGTGTGATCCTGTCCAACCACCAGAGCACCTGGGAAACCTTCTTCCTCTCTGCCTATTTCTCGCCCTTGAGCCAGGTGCTCAAGCGTGAACTGCTGTACGTGCCGTTCTTCGGTTGGGCCATGGCCATGCTGCGCCCGATCGCCATTGACCGCGACAACCCCAAGGCCGCCCTCAAGCAAGTCGCCAGCGAAGGCGACAAGCTGCTCAAGGACGGCGTCTGGGTGCTGATTTTCCCGGAAGGCACCCGCGTGCCCTTCGGCCAGATCGGCAAGTTCTCCCGTGGCGGCACCGCCCTGGCGGTGAACGCCGGCCTGCCCGTGCTGCCAATTGCCCACAACGCCGGCAAGTTCTGGCCCAAGCAAGGCTGGAGCAAGCGTTCCGGCACCATCGAGGTGGTCATCGGCGCGCCCATGTACGCCGAAGGCAGCGGCCCACGCGCCATTGCCGAGCTCAATGACCGGGCAGCGGCCTGGAACGAGCAGACCCAGCGCGACATGGGCTCCCTGCCCGCAGCAGCGCCTGACGCGGCAGAACGCACAGCCTGACGATCTGTGGATAACTTGTGTATAGTATTTGGATCACTTCCTGAAAAATAAGCTAAGTCATTAATTTACTTACATATTTCTCTGTATGACTGTTCCGTGATAATCGTGCATAAGTTTTTCCGCGGCATAAAAAAACCGGCGCTTAGCCGGTTTTTTTGTACCCGTGATCGACTCAGACCTTGTCGATGTCCACATCGCGGGTTTCTTTCAGGCAGAACAGGCCGACCACCAGGCTGACACCGGTGATCAGCACCGGGTACCACAGCCCGTAGAAGATATCGCCGGTGTACACCACCAGGGCAAAGGACACGGTCGGCAGGAAGCCACCGAACCAGCCGTTGCCGATGTGGTAGGGCAGCGACATCGAGGTGTAGCGGATCCGGGTCGGGAAGAGTTCAACCATCACTGCGGCCAATGGCCCGTAGGTCATGGTGGCGATCAGGATCATGGCCACGATCAGCACCACCACCATGGTTTCGTTGACCGCCGAAGGATCGGCCTTGGCCGGGTAGCCCGCCTTTTCAATGGCCGCCCGCAGCGCTGCTTCGTCGAAGCCATCGATGCGCTGGTCGCCCACGGTCACCACCACGCTGCTGCCGGCGGCTACCGATTCGGAGCTGTAGGGCAGGCCCTGTTTGACCAGGAAGGTCTTGACCTTGTCGCAAGGGCTGTCGAAGCGGGCCTTGCCTACCGGGTCGAACTGGAAGGTGCAGCTTTGTGGATCAGCCATGACCACGATCGGCGCCTGGCGGCTGGCGGCGTCGATCTGCGGGTTGGCGTAATGGCTCAGGGCCTTGAACAGCGGAAAGTAGAGCAGGGTAGCCAGCAGCAGGCCGAGCATCAGGATCGGTTTGCGCCCCACCCGGTCCGACAGCCAGCCGAAGAACACGAAGAACGGCGCGCCGATGACCACGCTGATAATCAGCAGGGTATTGGCCTGTGCCGGGTCCATCTTGAGCATTTGGGTCAGGAAGAACAGCACATAGAACTGCGCGGTGTAGAAGGTGACGGCTTGCCCTGCGTTGATGCTGAACAGGGCGGTCAGTACCACCTTGAGGTTGGCCCAGGAACCGAAGGATTCACGGATCGGCGCTTTACTGGCCTTGCCCTGGGCCTTCATTTTCACGAAGGCTGGCGACTCGTGCATGCTCATGCGGATCCAGGTGGAGATCGCCAGCAGCACGATCGACAGCAGGAACGGCAGGCGCCAGCCCCAGACTTCGAACTGGTCACCACTGATGTAGCGGCTTCCCAGCACCACCACCAGCGACAACAGCAAGCCAAGGGTGGCGGTGGACTGGATGAAACCGGTGTGGAAGCCACGCTTGCCCGGTGGCGCATGTTCCGCCACATAGGTCGCCGCACCACCGTACTCGCCCCCCAGGGCCAGGCCCTGGAGCATGCGCAGTATCACCAGGATGATCGGTGCGGCAATGCCGATGCTGGCGTAGGTGGGCAGCAGGCCGACGGCAAAAGTCGACAGGCCCATCAGCACGATGGTCACCAGGAAGGTGTACTTGCGCCCGATCATGTCGCCCAGGCGGCCGAACACCAGGGCGCCGAAGGGACGCACCAGAAAGCCGGCGGCGAAGGCCATCAGGGCGAAGATGAAGGCCGTGGTGTCGTTCACCCCGGCAAAGAACTGCTTGCTGATGACCGCGGCCAGGGCCCCGTAGAGAAAAAAGTCATACCACTCGAACACTGTCCCGAGGGATGACGCGAAAATGATCTTGCGTTCTTCCCGGCGACTGCTGCTGATCGTCGCCGCTCCCTGCTCCTGAATGTAATCCGCCATCGTTGCTGTCCTCGGCCCCAAGGCCCCAGTGATTATTCTTGTTGTTCCACTGTCGATGCCGGCAGACCGCGTCCGGCACCGTTACTGCCACGCGCCTGGTCAGGGCGTCGGTATTGCGCTTTCTTCGTCGATCCGGGTTGTGGATAACCGCCCCCGCGTTATCAGTTGCGCCGCCTTTTCGGCAATCATCAAGGTAGGTGAACAGGTATTGCCGGAGACAATCTGCGGCATGATCGAGGCATCGGCGATGCGCAGGCCTGGCACGCCATGCACGCGCAGCTGGTCATCGACCACATCCAGCGGCCCGTTGCCCATGCGGCAGGTGCCCACGGGATGGAAAATGGTGGTGCCGATCTGGCCGGCGGCCTCGTGCAGTTGTTCCTCGCTTTGCAGGTCCGGGCCAGGCAGGTATTCGCGTGGATTGAACGGCGCCAGGGCAGGGGCCTGGACGATCTTGCGGGTCAGGCGAATGGCCTGGGCGGCCACGCGCAGGTCTTCGGGGTCGCTCAGGTAGTTGGGGTCGATCAGCGGGGCGTCGTCCGGGTTGGCCGAACGGATATCGATGCGTCCGCGGCTGGCCGGGCGCAGGTTGCACACCGAGGCGGTAAAGGCCGGGAAGCGGTGCAGCGGCTCGCCGAAGCGTTCCAGCGAAAGGGGCTGCACGTGATACTGCAGGTTGGCCGACGTTTGCTCCGGGCCCGAGCGCACGAACGCGCCCAGCTGGCTCGGCGCCATGGCCAGGGGGCCGCTGCGGTCGTACAGATAACGAAGGCCCATGCCGAGCTTGCCCCAGGCGCTGTTGGCTACCTGGTTGAGGGTACGTGCCTGGCTGACCTGGTAGATCAGCCGAAGCTGCAGGTGGTCCTGCAGGTTGCCGCCAACCCCCGGCAGTTCATGGCGCACGGTTATCCCCAGGCTTTCAAGCAAGCCACGGGGGCCTATCCCTGAACGTTGCAGGATGCCGGGCGAACCCACGGAGCCTGCACACAGGATGATCTCCCGGCGGGCACTGAAGTGCTGCCAGTTGCCTTGCCAGCGAGCCCGTACCTGTGTGGCACGGCCTTCCTCCAGCACGACCCGGTCAACCAGCACGTCGGTCAGTACCGTCAGGTTCGGGCGCTTGAGCACAGGACGCAGAAAGGCCTTGGCCGAATTCCAGCGAATGCCGGAACGCTGGTTGACCTGAAAGTATCCACAGCCCTGGTTGTCGCCACCGTTGAAATCGTCAACGCGGGCGATGCCGCTTTGTGCAGCGGCGTCGCGGAAGGCATCGAGAATCGGCCAGGAGTAGCGTTGCTGTTCGACGCGCCACTCGCCTTGATCGCCGTGCACGTCCGAGGCACCGGCGAAGTGGTTTTCGCTGGCCTTGAACAGCGGCAACACGTCTTTCCAGGCCCAGCCGGCATTGCCTTGCTCGGCCCAGCGGTCGTAGTCACCGGCCTGGCCGCGCATGTAGATCATGCCGTTGATCGAGGAGCAGCCACCGAGCACCTTGCCCCGTGGATAACCCAGGGCGCGCCCGTTGAGGCCGGGCTGGGCTTCGGTCTTGAAGCACCAGTCGGTGCGGGGGTTACCGATGCAATACAGGTAGCCCACCGGAATATGAATCCAGGGGTAGTTGTCGCGACCACCGGCTTCGAGCAGCAACACCCGGCAGCCCGGATCGGCGGACAGACGATTGGCCAGCAGGCACCCGGCAGGGCCGGCGCCGACAACCACGTAATCGTAGACAGGATCGGCTGATGGCATGGGCAACCTCGCGCCTGATTATTATTCTTGTCCCAGTCCATGTTATTGATTATTTTCGGGATGAAAACGTTAGATTTCACTCAACTGCTGTGCGTTTTAGAACAACGTTCGTGAACACCTGATTCACAAGGAAAAGCATGTTCGACTGGAATGATCTGCGGTTTTTTCTCGAGTTGCAGCGCAGCGGTCGCCTGTTGACCGCGGCCAAACGCCTCAACACCACCCACAGCACCGTGGCCCGGCATATCGAAAATATCGAACAGAGCCTGGGCACCCCGTTGTTCGTCCAGCACGCCCAGGGCTACGAACTGACCCCCTCGGGCCAGGCGCTGCTCAAGCATGCCGAAGCCATGGAAAACGTCGCGCTGCTGGCCCAGGAAGAGATCACCCAGGCCATCACGCCATTGGGCAAGATCCGCCTAGGGGTGACCGAAGGCATCGGCATCATGTTCTTCACGCCGCGCATGGGCAGTCTGTTCGAACGCTACCCGGGCCTTGAGGTGGAGCTGGTCGCGGTGCCGCGTTTTGTCAGCATCCTCAACCGCGAGGCGGAAATCAGTATTCACCTGGAGCGACCCAACGCCGACCTGTTGATCACCCGCAAGCTCACGGACTATCGCCTGGCGCTGTATGCGAGCCCCGATTACCTGGCCCGGGCGCCGGCCCTTAACCACCGCGAAGACCTCGCCAGACACAGCTGGATCGGCTACGTCGACGATCTGCTGTTCAGCCAGGAGCTGCTGTTTCTCAACAGCTTCTGCCGGGCACCCAACGTGGTGTTTCGCAGCACCAGCGTCATCGCCCAGCAGCAGGCCGCCCGCGCCGGATTGGGGATCGCCGTGCTGCCCAACTACATGGCCCGGCACGACCCGGCGCTGGTACGCGTACTGCCCAGTGAAACCATCCAGCGCAGCTACTGGATCTGCACCCGCCGCGAACTGCACAAGTCAGTGCGCTTGCGGGTGGTCTGGGACTTTCTCCTGGCGCTGTGTGCCGAAGCCCAGGGCGAGTTGCTCGCCGAGTAGGCTCAGCTGCCCAGGGTTTTCATCACCAGCAGCAACGCCGCGCAGATTCCGACCGTGGCGAACAGCTGCTGAAGGCGCGGTCCGGCCAGGCGACTGGCCAGTTGCCGGGCGGCCAGCAACCCCACCACTGCACCGCCGGCAAACGGCGCGCCCACCGCCCAATGCATCACACCGCCGATGCTGGCGCTGATGACGCTACCGGTGGAGACCAGGGCGATCACCGCCAGCGAGGTGGCGACGATGCTCTTCATCGGCAGGTTGGTGTAGCGGCTCAATGCCGGAATGATCACAAAGCCGCCGCCCACTCCCAGCAGCCCGGACAGCAGGCCGGACAACAACCCGGTGAACGCCAGCGCCCGGGCGCAGGGCAGGGTCCAGCGCAGGCGACCCTGGGCCGGATTGAGTACACAGGGCATCAGGCTGCGCTGCCCCAGGGGTGGCTGACCGCGCAGTTCGCGACTGGCCTTGAGCAGCATGCGGGCACAGGCGTACACCAGTACCACCGCGAAGGTCAGGGCCAGCGGTCCATCCGGTAGCTGATGCGCGAGCATCAGGCCAACGGGGGCGGCGGCGACACCGATCAGCGCCACGAACGCCGCCGCACGATAACGCACCACACCCTGGCGCAATCCCAGCAAGGCGCCGACCGCTGCCGCCATTCCGACGGCCAGCAGGCCGACCGGCGCGGCCTCGACCATCGACAAGCCAAGGCCGAAGACCAGCAGCGGTACGGCAAGAATGCCGCCGCCGGCGCCCGTCAGCGCCAGCACCGCACCAATGATTGCGCCAAGGCCCGCAGCAAGAAAGGGCTGTTCGATCACTGCCGACCCTCGACCGGTGCCGCCTGCGGCTTGGCCAACCATTCCCGCCCCTTGAGCATGCAGCGCCAGTACAACGGCGGCAGCACCTGCGCCTTGAGCAGCCAGGCCAGGCGTGTCGGGCGACGGCCATCGAGCAACCAGCGGGGAAAGCTCGGTGCCAGCTTGCCGCCATAGGTGAACTCGGCCAGCACGATCTTGCCGCGCTCCACCGTCAACGGGCAGGAACCGTAACCATCGTAGTGGGCGAGGGTGGACAAACGTCCCAGGGCGACCAGCACGTTATTGGCAACCACCGGTGCCTGCTTGCGCGCCGCGGCGGCCGTCTTGGCGTTGCCGGTGTTGATCGCGTCCCCCAGGCCATGGATGTTGGCGAAGGCACGGTGGCGCAGGGTGGCCGGGTCGACATCGATCCAGCCCGCGGCATCGGCCAGCGGGCTGTTGCGGATGAAGTCAGGCGCCACCTGGGGCGGCACCACATGGAGCATGTCGAAGGGCTGGACCCGGGTTTCGCTGCTGCCGTCCGCCAGGGTACGGACGAAGGTGGCTTGCTTGCCCGGTCCGTCTACGGCGACCAGCCGGTGGGCGTACTGCAGGTCCACCCCGTACTTGTCGATGTACTCCATCAGCGCCGGCACATAGTCCGCGACGCCGAACAGCACGGCCCCGGCATTGAAGAACTGGGCCTGGATCTTGCCCAGGCGACCCGTGCGCAACCAGTGGTCGCACGACAGGTACAAGGCCTTCTGCGGCGCACCCGCGCACTTGATCGGCATGGGCGGCTGGCTGAACAGCGCACGGCCCTCGCGCAGGTTCTGCACCAGTTTCCAGGTGTAGGGCGCCAGGTCATAGCGGTAGTTGGAGGTCACGCCATTGCGACCGAGGGTTTCGCTCAAGCCTTCAATGGCATCCCAATCCAGCTTGAGACCAGGGCAGACCACCAGTTGTTCATAACTCAGCAAGCGACGGTCATCCAGGGTGACGGTCTGTCCGAATGGATCGAAGCTTGCGACCCGGGCCTTGATCCAGCGGACCCCGGACGGGATGGTCGATGCCATGTCCCGCGCGGTGCTGGGTGCGTTGAACACCCCCGCGCCGACCATGGTCCAACCGGGTTGATAGTAGTGCGTGTCGGCCGGATCGATGATGGCAATGTCCAGCGACGGATCACGGCAGATAAGGCTGGAAGCGGCAGCAATGCCGGCAGCTCCCGCGCCGACAATCAGGACCTTGTGGTGTTCGCCCTTGGGCGACGTGGTTTGGGCAGGCATGGCAGGGTATTCCTTAATAATAATTCTCGGTATTGCTCAGAGTGCGTTGAGCGGGATCTTCAGGTAACGCACACCGTTCGCTTCGGGCTCGGGCAGCTGGCCGCTGCGCATGTTGACCTGCACGGAAGGGATGATCAGCACCGGCATGTCGAGGGTGGCGTCGCGGGCTTCGCGCATGGCCACGAAACTGTCTTCACTGATCCCTTCACGCACATGGATGTTGCTGGCGCGCTGTTCGGCCACGGTAGTCATGTAGCGCAGCTCGCGGCCACCGGGCAGGTAGTCATGGCACATGAACAGTCGCGTATCGGCGGGGAAGGCGAGGATGCGCTGGATAGAGCGGTACAGAGTGCGCGCGCTGGCGCCGGGGAAGTCGCAACGGGCAGTACCGTAATCGGGCATGAACAAGGTGTCGCCGACGAAGGCGACGGTCTGTCCGGCGATCTCCACCACATAGGTCATGCAGGCCGGCGTGTGCCCCGGTGTATGCAGGGCCCGGGCCTGCAGGTTGCCGATGCTGAAGCCCTGCTCGTCATCGAACAGGACGTCGAACTGGCTACCGTCCCGGGCAAACCCGGGTTCGGCATTGAACAGGGCGCCGAAGACTTTCTGCACCTGGGTGATCTGGCTGCCGATGGCGATCTGGCCGCCCAGCATCTGCTTGAGGTAAGCCGCCGCCGACAGGTGATCGGCATGCACATGGGTTTCCAGGATCCACTGCACCTCGGCGCCCAGTGCCTTGACCCGCTCAATCAGCCTGTCGGCCGAGGCGCTGCTGGTCCGGCCGGACTTGGGGTCATAGTCGAGCACACTGTCGATCAGGGCGCACTGGCCGCTGCCGTGGTCCATCACCAGATAGCTGATGGTCGAGGTTGCGCTGTCGAATAGCGCTTCCACATACAAGTTGCCGCCGATCATCATTACCGCGTTCTCCAGAAATTCCAGGTGCCTTGGCTCGAAGCCTTGCTGGCATGGGCCAATCCGTCATCAAGATATGTGCCAGCCAATACGTAAGCCGTTTCTGAGCTGCGGTGCCGATTTCATTGAGTGTCAGCAATCCGGCTCATGTCAGACTGCCGCTTTTGCTGTCAGGCCTTGGCAGTCCCTGGCAGTTTTTGGCAGTCCCTCCTGCCTTCAGTTAAGCTGCTCGCAAGCTTTTCCTGGTGCCTTATGTCTTATTCCCCACGAGAAATAACCGATCCTGCCGTCCAGGCGCTGGTGTCCTATCTCGAGCACGATGCCCAGCCCACCATCGTGCTGGACACCGACTACAACATCCTTGCGGCAAACGGCGCCTACCAGCGCCAGTTCGGCAGTGAAGGGCGGCCACCCATCGGTGGCAAGTGCCATCGGGTTTCCCACCATTACGCCGTGCCGTGCGATCAGGCTGGCGAGCTCTGCCCGATGCGCAAGGCCTGGGACAGTCGCAGCCCCGAGCGCGTACTGCATGTGCACCACACCCCTCGTGGGCCTGAACATGTGGATGTCGAGTTGCGGCCCATCCTCGATCAGCAGGGCGAGGTGGTCGCCTTTGTCGAGCGCCTGACCAGTATCGCCGTGGCATCGGCCCAGCCCCAGCAGCAGGGACTGGTAGGACGTTCACCCGCGTTCAAGGAGTCCTTGTCCAGCCTGCAGCGAGCAGCGCCCGCGCAAATTCCGGTGCTGCTGCAAGGCGAGTCCGGCACCGGCAAGGAACTGTTCGCCCGCGCCTTGCACTTGGGCAGCCCTCGGGCCAATGCGCCCCTGGTGGTGGTCGACTGCACCGGCCTGACCGAATCATTGTTTGAAAGCGAGCTGTTCGGCTACGAGAAGGGTGCATTCACCGGTGCCTTGCAACGCAAGATCGGCCTGGCCGAAGCGGCCCATGGCGGTACGCTGTTTCTCGACGAGATCGGTGAAGTGCCCCTGGCCATGCAGGTCAAATTACTGCGCCTGATCGAGTCCGGCAGCTTTCGTCCGGTGGGGAGCCTGCGCACGGTTCACTCGAACTTCCGCCTGATCTCGGCGACCCACAAACCGCTGAAGGAGATGGTGGCCGCCGGCACCTTCCGCGAAGACCTCTACTACCGCATCAGTGGTTTCCCCATCCGCTTGCCGGCCTTGCGCGAGCGGGTCGGTGACTTGCCGCTGCTGGTCGAAAGCCTGCTCAAGCGCATGGCAGGCAACGCGGCTCCCCAAGTGGACAGCGCCGCGATGGCGTTGCTCAGCCTGCACAGTTTTCCAGGCAACATTCGCGAGCTGCGCAACATCCTTGAGCGGGCGAGGTTGTTCGCCGATGACGGGGTGATCCGGGCCGAGCACTTGCCGGCAGAACTGCGAAGCGGGGAGGTGCCGCCAAGCGTCTCACCACGACGCCGCAACCGCGACAACCTTGGCCAGTTGGCCCAGGCCCTGGAAAGTTTCGGTGGCTCGCGCAGTGAACTGGCCCGCCACCTTGGCCTGAGTGAGCGGACACTATACCGGCGTTTGCGCGAACTCGGATTGTGAGCCTCCAGAAATGACAAACCCCGGCAAGTGCCGGGGTTTGTCATTTCTGCGGATGCGAACCTGATCAGAAGTCCAGGTTGGATACCGCCAGGGCGTTGCTTTCGATGAACTCACGACGCGGCTCAACGGCGTCGCCCATCAGGGTGTTGAAGATCTGATCGGCAGCGATCGCGTCTTCGATGGTCACCTTGAGCATGCGGCGCACGGTCGGGTCCATGGTGGTTTCCCACAGCTGGTCAGGGTTCATCTCACCCAGACCTTTATAGCGCTGGATAGTGTGACGCTTGGTGCTTTCGGTCATCAGCCAGTCGAGGGCTTCCTTGAACTCGCTGACCGCTTTCTTGCGCTCGCCACGTTGTACGTAGGCACCCTCGCCGAGCAGGGTGCTCAGTTGTGCGCCCAGTGCGGTGACGGTGCGGTAGTCGTTACTGCCGAAGAAGTCGCGGTTGAAGGTGACGTAGCTGGCCAGGCCGTGGGAGGTGACTTCCACTTCCGGCAGCCAGACATTGCGCTCCTTGTCTTCACGCAGGCTGGCCTTGTACAGCAGGCCCGACTTCTCGCTGATACGCAGACGCTCTTCGAACTTGCCCAGCCATTCCTGCATGGCGGCGTGATCGCCCAACTGCTCCAGGGACACGGGCGGCAGGTAGACGAAGTGCTCGGTCAGCTCCTGAGGGTACAGGCGCGACAGGCGCTTGAGCGTTTTCATCACGGTACGGAATTCATTCACCAGACGCTCCAGCTCGACGCCGGAAACCGGTGGCGCCGACTCGTCCAGGTGCAGGCTGGCGTCTTCCAGGGCCGACTGCGTCATGTACTCTTCCATGGCTTCGTCGTCTTTGATGTACTGCTCTTGCTTGCCTTTCTTGACCTTGTACAGCGGCGGCTGGGCAATGTAGATGTAGCCACGCTCGACCAGCTCCGGCAGCTGACGGAAGAAGAAGGTCAGCAGCAGGGTACGAATGTGCGAACCGTCGACGTCAGCATCGGTCATGATGATGATGTTGTGATAACGCAGCTTGTCGATGTTGTACTCTTCGCGACCGATACCGCAGCCCAGGGCGGTAATCAGGGTGCCCACTTCCTGGGACGAGATCATCTTGTCGAAACGGGCTTTCTCGACGTTGAGGATCTTACCCTTGAGCGGCAGGATCGCCTGGGTCTTGCGGTTACGACCTTGCTTGGCCGAACCACCTGCGGAGTCACCCTCCACCAGGTAGAGTTCGGAAAGGGCAGGGTCCTTCTCCTGGCAGTCAGCCAGTTTGCCCGGCAGGCCGGCGATATCCAGTGCACCTTTGCGGCGGGTCATTTCCCGCGCCTTGCGCGCTGCTTCACGCGCACGCGCCGCGTCGATCATCTTGCCGACAACCGCCTTGGCTTCGTTCGGGTTCTCCAGCAGGAAGTCGGAGAAGTACTTGCCCATTTCCTGTTCCACGGCGGTTTTCACTTCCGAGGAAACCAGCTTGTCCTTGGTCTGCGAGCTGAACTTCGGATCCGGTACCTTCACCGAGATGATCGCGGTCAGGCCTTCACGGGCATCGTCACCGGTGGTCGCGACCTTGTTCTTCTTGGCCAGACCTTCCTGCTCGATGTAGTTGTTCAGGTTACGGGTCAAGGCCGAGCGGAAGCCGACCAGGTGAGTACCACCGTCACGCTGTGGAATGTTGTTGGTGAAGCACAACAGGTTCTCGTTGAAGCTGTCGTTCCACTGCAGGGCGATTTCCACGCCCACGCCGTCTTCACGCTGAACATTGAAGTGGAACACCTGGTTGACCGGGGTCTTGTTGGTGTTCAGGTATTCAACGAACGCACGCAGACCACCTTCGTACTTGAAGTACTCTTCCTTGCCCGAGCGCTCATCCTTCAGCAGGATGCCGACGCCGGAGTTGAGGAACGACAGTTCGCGAATCCGCTTGGCCAGGATGTCCCAGCTGAAGTGGATGTTCTTGAAGGTTTCGGCCGACGGTTTGAAGTGGATATGGGTACCCGTGGTTTCACTGTCGCCAACGATTTTCATCGGGGCTTGAGGAACACCGTGAACGTAGGTCTGTTCCCAGATCTTGCCACTACGACGAACAGTGAGGATCAACTGCTCGGACAGGGCGTTTACCACCGACACACCCACACCGTGCAGACCGCCGGAAACTTTATAGGAGTTGTCGTCAAACTTACCGCCAGCGTGCAGGACGGTCATGATGACCTCGGCGGCGGAGACGCCTTCCTCTTTATGCACGTCGACTGGAATACCGCGACCGTTGTCGCGAACACTGATGGATTCATCCGGATGAATGATTACGGTGATGTCATCACAGTGGCCGGCGAGTGCCTCGTCGATCGAGTTATCGACCACCTCGAACACCATGTGGTGCAGGCCGCTACCATCATCGGTGTCGCCAATGTACATACCGGGACGCTTGCGCACGGCATCTAGCCCTTTCAGCACCTTGATGCTGGAGGAGTCGTACGTTTGATTTTCGCTCATGCCTTCACTCCCGATGGTCGTGGGTCTGGGTGATACGGCCCTGTTCCACGTGGAACAAAGCAACTGGCGTTTCCGTCTGCCAGCCTTCCCTCAATAATTCGTGATCTACACAGGTGATAAAAACCTGGCAGTGTAAGTCTTCCAGCAAGCGGCAAAGTGCGCGGCGATGCTGCTCGTCCAACTCGGACGGCAAGTCATCCACCAGATAAATACATTGGCCGCGCCGAGCCTGGCTGACCAAATGTCCCTGGGCGATACGCAACGCACAGACCACAAGTTTCTGCTGGCCGCGGGACAAGATGTCGGCGGCGTTATGAGCGCCGAGTCTCAGGCGCAAATCAGCTCGTTGTGGCCCGGCCTGGGTATGGCCCATCTGCTGATCTCGTTGCAGGGAAGACGCGAGCACTTCACTGAGTTCTCGATCCTTGTCCCAGCCGCGGTAATAGCTCAGGGTCAGCCCTTCGAGCTCGACCAAATCGCTCAGGGTTCGCTCAAAGACTGGCTTCAAGGCCTTGATGTAATTTCGGCGATATTCATCTATTTCAGCACTGGCCAGGCACAGTTCCCGGTCCCAGGCCGCTTGCGAAACAGCGTCAAGTGTACCATGCCGCAACCATGAGTTCCGCTGCCGCAATGCCTTCTGCAGGCGCTGCCAGGTTGCCATGAAGCGGGGTTCCACGTGGAACACGCCCCAATCGAGGAACTGCCGACGAATTTTCGGTGCCCCTTCGAGCAGGCGAAAACTGTCCGGGTTGATCAATTGCAGCGGCAGAATTTCCGCCAGCTGCGCAGCACTGCGAGCGTTCTGCCCATCGATACGAATGGTGAACTCGCCTTGCCGATCCCGTGAAATGCCCAGGTTACTGATACCGCCTTCGCTCAGCTCGACTTGGCCAAACACCGTCCAGGCCGGTTGCTCGTACTGAATGACGGGCGTCAGGCGCGTGCTACGAAAAGAGCGGGCCAGGCCCAGCAGATGAACGGCTTCCAGCACACTGGTTTTTCCGCTGCCGTTGGCGCCGTACAGGATATTGATGCGGGGAGAGGGGGAGAAGGTCACCGGGTGCAGGTTACGCACCGCGGTGACCGAAACGCGACTGAGGGACATCTAGCGTCTGCTGGACAAATTACAGACGCATCGGCATGACAACGTAAGCGGAGTCGTCGTTGTCAGCTTCCTGCAGCAGGGCACTGCTGTTGGAGTCCGACAGGATCAGACGAACCTGCTCGGTGGTCATGACGCCCAGCACGTCCAGCAAGTAGCTGACGTTGAAGCCGATTTCCAGCGAGCTACCGTTGTAGTCGACGCTGATCTCTTCTTCCGCTTCTTCCTGCTCCGGGTTGTTCGCCTGGATCTTGAGCTGGCCGTTGGCCAGCTGCAGGCGGATACCGCGGTACTTCTCGTTGGACAGAATGGCGGTACGGCTGAACGCTTCGCGCAGCGCCTGGCGATCACCGACCACCAGCTTGTCGCCACCTTTTGGCAGTACACGCTCGTAGTCCGGGAACTTGCCGTCGACCAGCTTGGAGGTGAAGGTGAATTCACCGGTGGTGGCGCGAATGTGGTGCTGGCCGAGGACGATGCTGACCATGCCATCCGGCTCGGTCAGCAGGCGTGCCAGTTCAAGGATACCCTTGCGCGGCACGATGACCTGGTGACGGTCGGCCTGGCCGATGTCGGCACGCATCGAGCACATGGCCAGACGGTGACCATCGGTCGCTACGGCACGCAGGGTGTCTGTGGATACTTCCAGCAACATACCGTTGAGGTAGTAACGTACATCCTGCTGGGCCATGGCGAAGCTGGTGCGCTCGATCAGGCGGCGCAGGCGGCTTTGCTCGAGGTTGCAGGTCAGCGAGCCCGGGCCTTCCTCGACAGTCGGGAAGTCATTGGCTGGCAGGGTCGACAGGGTGAAACGGCTGCGACCGGCCTTGACCACGATCTTCTGCTCGTCGAGCTTGATGTCGATCAGGGCATCGTTAGGCAAGCTTTTGCAGATATCCATCAGCTTGCGCGCAGGCACGGTGATCTCGCCTGGCTCGGCAGGCTCTTCGAGTTGCACCCGGCCAACCAGTTCCACTTCCAGGTCAGTACCGGTAAGCGACAGTTGCTGGCCTTGAACGACCAGCAGCACATTGGACAATACCGGCAAGGTCTGGCGGCGCTCGACGACACCTGCGACCAGTTGCAGGGGTTTCAACAGGGCTTCGCGTTGAATGGTGAAATGCATGGTCTAGTCCCTTGCCTTAATAAGCTGCGCTGACGCCAATCACGTCGTCAGGGTCCGCAGCAGGTTCTTGTAGTCCTCGCGGATATCCGCGTCGGATTCCTTGAGTTCGTTGATCTTGCGGCACGCATGCAACACCGTGGTGTGGTCGCGGCCGCCGAAGACGTCACCGATTTCCGGCAAGCTGTGGTTGGTCAGTTCCTTGGACAGGGCCATGGCCACCTGACGCGGCCGGGCTACCGAACGGGAACGACGCTTGGACAGCAGGTCGGAGATCTTGATCTTGTAGTACTCGGCCACGGTGCGCTGGATGTTATCCACACTCACCAGCTTGTCCTGCAAGGCCAGGAGATCCTTGAGCGATTCGCGAATCAGCTCGATGGTGATGTCGCGTCCCATGAAGTGCGAGTGGGCAATGACCCGCTTGAGGGCACCTTCAAGTTCACGGACGTTGGAGCGAATGCGCTGGGCAATGAAGAAGGCCGCGTCATGGGGCAGTTCGACCTTCGCCTGGTCGGCTTTCTTCATCAGGATCGCGACGCGGGTTTCCAGCTCCGGTGGCTCGACCGCAACGGTCAGGCCCCAGCCGAAACGCGACTTCAGGCGTTCTTCCAGGCCTTCGATCTCTTTCGGGTAGCGGTCACTGGTCAGGATGACCTGCTGACCACCTTCGAGCAAGGCGTTGAAGGTGTGGAAAAACTCTTCCTGGGAGCGCTCCTTGCGGGCGAAGAACTGGATGTCATCGATGAGCAAGGCGTCCACCGAACGGTAGAAACGCTTGAACTCGTTGATGGCATTGAGTTGCAGGGCCTTGACCATGTCGGCAACGAAACGCTCGGAATGCAGGTAGACCACCTTGGCATTCGGATTCTTCTTGAGCAGGTGGTTACCCACAGCATGCATCAAGTGCGTCTTACCCAGGCCCACACCGCCGTACAGGAACAGCGGGTTATAGCCGTGCTTGGGGTTGTCGGCGACCTGCCAGGCTGCCGCGCGGGCCAGCTGGTTGGATTTACCTTCGACGAAGTTTTCGAAGGTGAAGGTGCGGTTCAGGTAACTGGTGTGCTTGAGCGCACCTTCTACCTGGACGGTGCGACCGCTTGGCGCCGGGGCACTGCCGGACTCGCCCATGGAGTCGAAGCTGTCACGCGAAGGCGCTTGTTCGACTTCGGTTACTGCCACGGCGGGGGCGGCAGCCACGGGAGCAGCGCTGGGCTCGGCGACCACGGCAGCTTGTGCAGCCTGTGCCTGCGCCTGTGACGCGGCAACTGCAGCGGCCAGCGGTGCATTGGGTGCAGCACGAGGCGCCGAGCTGCGTCGGCTGCCTATTAATAAGGAAAGCGCAGGCGCGATGCCGTTGCCGTGTTCACCCAACAGCTCGAGCAGGCGGCCCAGGTACTTTTCATTGACCCAGTCGAGCACGAAGCGGTTAGGCGCATAGACGCGCAACTCGTCGCCTTCGGCTTCGACCTGTAGCGGACGGATCCAGGTGTTGAATTGCTGGGCAGGCAGTTCATCGCGCAGAAGCTCCACGCACTGCTGCCAAAGTTCCACTGACACGGATATCCCCTGAGTTGAAAGCCGGTGAGGCCGGTGAGGCAAAAACAAGCGCCCATTGTACCGAGCGCCAGCCCAGTTATCCACATGCAGCTGCGTCAAGGATGGCGATAAATCAGCAGCTTAGTGACCAAAATGACCTTTCGGCGCTGTGAATAAGCCCTGTGGATAACCGCCATTGAGGTCTTTGCACAACTCGGGGCTGAAATCGGTGGATAACCTGCCTGTGGATAAGCGTCAATTTGATCCACAGCTTTTCCGTCGGTTCGGCACAGTCAAAACACCGCTTCCCGACAAACTTTCAATTCTCTGTACATGGCGAAAATAAAGGCCTTCAGCACCTTATCCACAGATATCTCGGTCCTAAGCTTTATAAGTTTTACAGAAAAGCTTTAAATAATTCCTCTCTCTTTTTTTATGTCTAAGCGTGAATCGATAGCTCGGGCTGGCTTCGCTCCACGATCCGGGTGGATATCCGTCTATAAGGAAAAGCTGGTTGGAAATTGACCTATGGCCTTGCTTTCTCTAGAATCGCCGATCTCTTAAAACGGGGGCCATTCCGGCCCGTTGTCGACGAACCAGGTAACACGCCATGAAACGTACTTTCCAACCAAGCACCATCAAGCGCGCTCGCACTCACGGTTTCCGTGCCCGTATGGCCACCAAGAACGGTCGTGCCGTTCTGTCGCGTCGCCGTGCCAAAGGCCGTAAGCGCCTGGCAGTTTGATTTTTCGGCACTGGTGGTGAGTCAGGACTTCAGTCGGGAAAAGCGCCTGCTTGTTCCCCGACACTTCAAAGCGGTCTTCGACTCCCCAACCGGCAAGGTTCCAGGGAAAAACCTGCTGATCCTTGCCCGCGAGAATGGCCTGGACCATCCCCGCCTGGGGTTGGTAATCGGGAAAAAGAGCGTCAAGCTCTCCGTTCAACGCAATCGCCTGAAACGCCTGATGCGCGATTCGTTTCGCCTGAACCAGCATATGCTTGCTGGCTGGGATATCGTGATCGTCGCGCGCAAAGGGTTGGGCGAGATTGAAAACCCAGAATTGCACCAACATTTTGGCAAGCTCTGGAAGCGCCTCGCACGCAGTCGGCCCGCTCCAGTGGTGAACACCGACTCTGTGGGGGTAGACAGTCAAGATGCGTAAACTGGCACTCGTCCCGATCCAGTTTTACCGTTACGCCATTAGTCCTCTGATGGCCAGTCACTGTCGTTTCTACCCCAGTTGCTCCTGCTATGCGCTGGAAGCCATCGAAACCCATGGCGTTCTGCGCGGTGGGTGGCTTACCGTTCGTCGTCTGGGGCGTTGTCATCCGTGGAATGCCGGCGGTTTTGACCCGGTTCCGCCTGCTCCCTCTTCCCGTTCTTCTTCGATAGCCGAGTAATCATGGATATTAAACGCACGATCCTGATCGTCGCCCTGGCAATCGTGTCCTATGTCATGGTCCTTAACTGGAACCAGGACTACGGCCAGGCTGCCCTGCCGACTCAGAATACTGCTGCCAGCAACGCTGCCCCGGCCTTGCCGGACACCGCGCAGGCCGGCAACACTGGCGCCAGCGCCGATGTGCCGAGCGCCAACGCTGAATCCAGCCCAGCCGAACTGGCTCCGGTTGCCATCAGCAAGGACCTGATCCGGGTCAAGACTGATGTCCTGGACCTGGCTATCGATCCAAACGGCGGTGATATCGCCCAGCTGATGCTGCCCAAGTACCCACGCCGCCAGGACCATCCGGACATTCCGTTCCAGTTGTTCGACAACGGTAGCGAGCGTACTTACCTGGCCCAGAGCGGCCTGACCGGCGTCAACGGCCCGGATGCACGTCCAACTGGCCGTCCGCTGTACGCCGCCGATCAGAAAAGTTATCAACTGGCCGATGGCCAGGACCAGATGGTCGTCGACCTGAAGTTCAGCGATAACGGGGTCAACTACATCAAGCGCTTCAGCTTCAAGCGCGGCGAGTACGACCTGACCGTTACCTACCTGATCGATAACCAGAGCGCCCAGCCCTGGAGCGGTAACCTGTTCGCTCAGTTGAAGCGTGACGCCAGCTCGGATCCATCCTCGAGCACCGCCACCGGTACCGCGACCTACCTGGGTGCGGCCCTGTGGACAAGTTCGGAGCCCTACAAGAAGGTGTCGATGAAAGACATCGACAAGGGAAATCTGAAAGAAAATGTTACCGGTGGTTGGGTAGCCTGGCTGCAGCACTACTTCGTCACCGCCTGGATTCCAAACAAGTCTGACAACAACATCGTTCAGACCCGCAAGGACAGCCAGGGCAACTACATCATCGGTTTCACCGGCCCGGCGCTCAACGTAGCCCCTGGTGCCAAAGCCGAAACCAGCACCATGCTGTATGCCGGTCCGAAGATCCAGGAACGCCTGAAAGAGTTGTCCCCAGGCCTGGAACTGACCGTCGACTACGGCATCCTGTGGTTCATTGCCCAGCCGATCTTCTGGCTGCTGCAACATATCCACAGCCTGCTCGGCAACTGGGGCTGGTCGATCATCGTCCTGACCATGCTGATCAAGGGCCTGTTCTTCCCGCTGTCCGCCGCCAGCTACCGTTCGATGGCGCGCATGCGTGCCGTGGCGCCGAAACTGGCTGCCCTGAAAGAGCAACATGGCGATGACCGGCAGAAAATGTCGCAAGCCATGATGGAGCTGTACAAGAAAGAGAAGATCAACCCGCTGGGCGGCTGCCTGCCGATCCTGGTGCAGATGCCGGTCTTCCTCTCGCTGTACTGGGTTCTGCTGGAAAGCGTCGAGATGCGTCAGGCACCTTGGATGTTCTGGATCACCGACCTGTCGATCAAGGATCCGTTCTTCATCCTGCCGATCATCATGGGCGCGACCATGTTCATCCAGCAGCGTCTGAACCCGACTCCGCCGGATCCGATGCAGGCCAAGGTGATGAAAATGATGCCGATCATCTTCACCTTCTTCTTCCTGTGGTTCCCTGCAGGTCTGGTGCTGTACTGGGTTGTGAACAACGTGCTGTCGATCGCACAGCAGTGGTACATCACCCGCAGCATCGAAGCAGCTACCAAGAAAGCTGCCGCTTGACGGGTTAGCCAGCTAACCTGTGGAAAAACGCCCCCTCGTGGGGCGTTTTGCTATCTGTCGTTTTTGTCGTGAGGCCTTCGAGCATGAACACTGTGCGTGAAACCATCGCCGCCATCGCTACCGCCCAGGGACGTGGGGGGGTGGGGATCGTGCGGCTTTCCGGCCCCCTGGCGCAGCAGGCGGGCCTGGCCATCTGCGGACGCAGCTTGACCCCGCGCCACGCCCACTACGGTCCATTCCGCGCCGAAGACGGGCTGGTCCTGGATGAAGGCATTGCGCTGTTTTTCCCGGGCCCCAACTCGTTCACCGGCGAAGACGTGCTGGAACTCCAGGGCCATGGTGGCCCGGTGGTGCTGGATATGCTCCTGCAGCGCTGTGTACAACTCGGTTGCCGACTGGCCCGTCCCGGTGAATTCAGCGAGCGGGCCTTCCTCAATGACAAGCTCGACCTCGCCCAGGCCGAGGCCATCGCCGACCTGATCGAAGCCAGTTCTGCACAGGCCGCCCGCAACGCCTTGCGCTCGTTGCAGGGGGAATTTTCCCGACGTGTGGATAACCTCACCGAGAAGTTGATCAGCCTGCGCATCTACGTGGAAGCTGCCATCGACTTCCCCGAGGAAGAAATCGACTTCCTCGCCGATGGCCATGTGTTGAGCATGCTCGATGACGTGCGCGGCAATCTGTCCACAGTGCAGCGCGAAGCCGGGCAGGGTGCCTTGCTACGTGACGGTATGACGGTGGTCATCGCCGGTCGTCCGAATGCCGGCAAATCCAGCCTGCTCAATGTCCTGGCCGGACGCGAGGCGGCTATCGTCACCGACATCGCCGGCACCACCCGGGACATCCTGCGCGAACATATCCACATCGACGGCATGCCGCTGCATGTGGTGGATACCGCGGGGCTGCGCGATACCGATGACCATGTGGAAAAGATTGGCGTGGAGCGTGCGCTCAAGGCCATCACCGAAGCCGATCGGGTGTTGCTGGTGGTGGATTCGACCGCACCTGAAGCCAGCGATCCTTTCGCCCTGTGGCCGGAATTCCTCGACCTGCGTCCGGATCCGGCCAAGGTCACGCTGATTCGCAACAAGGCTGACCTCAGCGGCGAAGCCATCGCCATGGAGCAGAGTGAAGATGGTCACGTCACCATCACCCTCAGCGCCAAGGACACGGACATGGGCCTGGAGTTGCTGCGTGAGCACCTGAAAGCCTGCATGGGTTATGAACAGACGGCCGAAAGCAGTTTCAGCGCGCGCAGAAGGCACCTGGAGGCACTACGCCAGGCCAGCGCACACCTTGAGCATGGCCGTGCCCAACTGACACTGGCCGGGGCAGGGGAGCTGCTGGCGGAAGACCTGCGCCAGGCTCAACAAGCCCTGGGCGAGATTACCGGTGCCTTCAGCTCTGACGACCTGCTGGGTCGCATCTTCTCCAGCTTCTGCATCGGCAAGTAAGCGTTCTTATCCACACCCGGGCCTGCCCAAGGCCTGGGTGCTGACCCAACCTCTGCATTTTTCCTTTCCTCCCAGGACCACCTTGCGTGGTGCTGCGATTTTTCCTGCCCGTCTGTCCACATTCTGGCGAAATAAGCCCTGTGGAAAACTCAGCCTCAGCTCCGTTGATAACTGGCCTTCAAGCCTGGAGATAATCTCGCTTGTGGGTAACTGGTACTTTCATCCACAGGCTTAAAGCGCTTATCCAGAACGCTCATGAGCGGTAGACCACAGGGTTATAAATCTCTGTACATCACGTCATTCAAAGGCTGTAGAACCTTATCCACAGATAGGGTGGTGCATAAGAATAAACATAAAAACAAAGCTTTAATAAATTTCTCTCTTTTAATTTCTATTGCTCGCCATTCATCCACAGCCTGGTTAAATTTTGTCCAAGCGGTTCCTTTAGAGGGGGGTAAGTCCCTATACTTGTGCGTTATCCCTATCTATTCCCGAAACAGGCACGAGGTGCGTGGTGGATTTCCCTTCCCGTTTTGAAGTGATCGTCATCGGCGGCGGCCATGCCGGTACCGAGGCTGCGCTTGCGTCTGCACGCATGGGCGTAAAAACCCTGCTGCTGACCCACAACGTGGAAACCCTCGGTCATATGAGTTGCAACCCGGCCATCGGTGGCATCGGCAAGAGCCACCTGGTCAAGGAAATCGATGCGCTCGGCGGCGCCATGGCGCTGGCCACTGACAAGAGCGGTATCCAGTTCCGTGTATTGAACAACCGCAAGGGCCCGGCGGTGCGTGCGACACGCGCCCAGGCCGACCGCGCCATCTACAAGGCTGTAGTGCGCGAAATTCTCGAGAACCAGCCCAACCTGTGGATATTCCAGCAGTCCTGCGATGACCTGATCGTCGAGCAGGACCAGGTACGCGGTGTGGTGACGCAAATGGGCCTGCGTTTCTTCGCAGACTCCGTGGTGCTGACCACTGGCACCTTCCTCGCTGGACTTATCCACATTGGTCTGCAGAACTATTCCGGCGGTCGCGCCGGCGATCCGCCCGCCATCGCCCTGGCTCACCGCCTGCGCGAGCTGCCGCTGCGGGTCGGTCGCCTGAAAACCGGTACGCCGCCGCGTATCGACGGTCGCTCTGTGGATTTCTCGGTAATGACCGAGCAACCTGGCGATACGCCGATCCCGGTAATGTCGTTCATGGGCGACAAGGCCATGCATCCGCGCCAGGTCAGTTGCTGGATTACCCACACCAACGCCCGTACCCACGAGATCATCGCCTCGAACCTCGACCGTTCGCCGATGTACTCGGGGGTGATCGAAGGTATCGGCCCGCGCTATTGCCCGTCGATCGAAGACAAGATCCACCGCTTTGCCGACAAGGAAAGCCACCAGGTGTTCATCGAGCCTGAAGGCTTGAACACCCACGAGCTGTACCCGAACGGGATATCCACATCCTTGCCGTTCGATGTGCAGCTGGAGATCGTCCGTTCGATCCGCGGCATGGAAAACGCCCACATCGTGCGTCCGGGCTACGCCATCGAATACGACTACTTCGATCCGCGCGACCTCAAGTACAGCCTGGAAACCAAGGTGATCGGCGGCCTGTTCTTCGCCGGCCAGATCAACGGCACCACCGGTTACGAAGAAGCCGGCGCCCAGGGCCTGCTCGCCGGTACCAACGCCGCGCTGCGTGCCCAGGGCCGTGAAAGCTGGTGCCCGCGTCGGGACGAGGCGTACATCGGGGTACTGGTCGACGACCTGATTACCCTCGGTACCCAGGAGCCGTACCGCATGTTCACTTCACGTGCCGAGTACCGGCTGATCCTGCGTGAAGACAACGCCGACCTGCGCCTGACCGAAAAAGGTCGCGAGCTGGGTCTGGTCGATGACGAACGCTGGGCCGCCTTCAGCGCCAAGCGCGAGGGCATCGTCCAGGAAGAACAGCGCCTGAAATCCACCTGGGTACGCCCGGGTACCGCGCAAGGCGAGGCCATTGCCGAGAAGTTCGGCACGCCGTTGAGCCATGAGTACAACCTGCTCAACCTGTTGTCCCGCCCGGAAATCGACTATGCCGGCCTGATGGAAGTGACCGGCGGTGCAGAAATCGATCCACAGGTGGCCGAACAGGTCGAGATCAAGACCAAATACGCCGGTTACATCGACCGGCAACAGGAAGAAATCGCCCGGCTGCGTGCCAGCGAAGACACCCGCCTGCCCGACGACATCGACTACAGTGGTATTTCCGGTCTGTCCAAGGAGATCCAGGGCAAGCTCGGCCAGACCCGGCCGGAAACCCTGGGCCAGGCATCGCGTATCCCCGGCGTGACCCCGGCGGCGATTTCCCTGTTGCTGATTCATTTGAAAAAACGTGGCGCAGGCCGCGAGTTGGAGCAAAGCGCTTGAGTTCTCTGGTCACCCCGCAACACGCCGAAGAGTTGTCCACAGGCGCCCGCCAGCTCGGTGTCGAGCTGAGCGAAGGCCAGCACGCCCAGCTGCTGGCCTACCTGGCCTTGCTGATCAAGTGGAACAAGGCCTACAACCTGACCGCCGTGCGCAATCCGGACGAAATGGTTTCCCGCCACCTGCTCGACAGCCTGAGCGTCATGCCGTTTATCCACAGCGAGCGCTGGCTCGATGTCGGCAGCGGCGGCGGCATGCCCGGCATTCCCCTGGCTATCCTGCATCCGGACAAGCAAGTCACGGTGCTCGACAGCAATGGCAAGAAGACCCGCTTCCTGACCCAGGTGAAGATGGAGCTCAAGCTGGACAACCTGCAAGTTATCCACAAGCGGGTGGAGGAGTACCAACCGGCCCAGCCATTCACCGGAATTGTTTCCCGGGCTTTCAGCAGCATGGAGAACTTTACCAACTGGACCCGCCACCTCGGCGACGAGAAGACGCAGTGGCTGGCAATGAAAGGGCTGCATCCTGCCGATGAACTGGTAGCATTGCCGGCAGATTTCAAAGTGGATAGCGAGCAGGCCTTGACCGTTCCGGGTTGCCAAGGCCAGCGCCATCTGCTGATACTGCGCCGCACGGCATGACTGGGAACACAAGCAAGAATGGCTAAGGTATTCGCAATCGCGAACCAGAAGGGTGGTGTGGGCAAGACCACCACCTGTATCAATCTCGCAGCATCGCTGGTGGCCACCAAGCGCCGCGTGCTGCTGATCGATCTCGATCCACAGGGCAACGCCACCATGGGCAGTGGTGTGGATAAACACGTCCTGGAACATTCGGTCTACGACCTGTTGATCGGTGAATGCGACCTGGCCCAGGCCATGCATTTCTCCGAGCACGGTGGTTATCAGCTGCTGCCGGCCAACCGCGACCTGACCGCCGCGGAAGTGGTGCTGCTGGAAATGCAGATGAAGGAGAGCCGTCTGCGCACCGCGCTGGCGCCGATCCGCGAGAACTACGACTACATCCTCATCGACTGCCCGCCGTCGCTGTCGATGCTGACCCTCAACGCCTTGGTCGCCGCCGATGGCGTGATCATTCCAATGCAATGTGAATACTTTGCCCTGGAAGGCTTGAGCGACCTTGTGGATAACATCAAGCGCATCGCTGAACGCCTGAACCCGAACCTGAAGGTCGAAGGCCTGCTGCGGACCATGTACGACCCGCGCCTGAGCCTGATCAACGATGTGTCGGCGCAGCTCAAGGAACACTTCGGTGACCAGCTGTACGACACGGTGATCCCGCGCAACGTGCGCCTGGCCGAGGCGCCGAGTTTCGGCATGCCGGCGCTGGCCTATGACAAGCAATCGCGTGGCGCACTGGCTTACCTGGCCCTGGCCGGGGAACTCGTACGCCGTCAGCGGCGTCAATCCCGCACTGCACAAACAACTTAAGGAATCCGTATGGCCGTTAAGAAACGGGGTCTCGGACGCGGGTTGGATGCACTGCTCAGTGGTCCGACCGTCAGCGCGCTCGAAGAGCAGGCTGTGAAGGTCGACCAGAAAGAACTGCAACATCTGCCCCTCGACCTGATCGAGCGCGGCAAGTACCAGCCACGCCGGGACATGGACCCGCAAGCGTTGGAGGAACTGGCTCAGTCGATCCGCAACCAGGGCGTGATGCAGCCGATCGTGGTGCGCCCGATTGCCGAGGACCGCTACGAGATCATCGCCGGTGAGCGCCGCTGGCGCGCCAGCCAGCAGGCCGGCCTGGACACCATCCCGGCCATGGTCCGCGAGGTGCCCGACGAGGCGGCCATCGCCATGGCCCTGATCGAGAACATCCAGCGCGAAGACCTCAACCCGGTGGAAGAGGCCATCGCCCTGCAGCGCCTGCAGGTGGAGTTCCAGCTGACCCAGCAGCAGGTCGCCGATGCCGTGGGCAAGTCGCGGGTGACCGTGGCCAACCTGCTGCGCCTGATTTCGCTACCGGATGTGATCAAGACCATGTTGTCCCATGGCGACCTGGAAATGGGTCATGCCCGGGCGTTGCTTGGCTTGCCGGAAGAACAACAGGTCGATGGGGCGCGTCATGTTGTCGCACGCGGCCTGACCGTGCGCCAGACCGAAGCACTGGTTCGCCAGTGGCTCAATGGCAAGCCGGAACCGGTGGAACCGGCCAAGCCGGACCCGGACATTACCCGCCTCGAACAGCGTCTGGCAGAGCGTTTGGGCTCGGCAGTACAGATACGCCACGGCAACAAGGGCAAAGGCCAGTTAGTTATCCGCTACAACTCGTTAGATGAGTTGCAAGGTGTGCTAGCTCACATCCGCTGAAACAATTCCATTTGTAGCGCGCAGTCGGAAATCACTACCCGACAGTTGAATAGGGGTTAAACCGCCCCTATACTCTGCGCGCATTTTGTCGGCACAAATTATGCCAAGTCATTGCTGACTGGTTGGTCGACTTTCGAGGAGCAGTTGTGATGGAAACCCGCACGCCAAACCGCTTGCCTTTCCATCGCTGGGCGGTTTTTCCGGTACTGCTGGCTCAATGTGTCGTGTTTCTGCTGGCAACTTTGGCGTTGTGGCAGTGGCACGGGGCGGTCAGTGGATATTCAGCGCTCTGCGGAGGGTTGATCGCCTGGCTGCCAAATGTGTATTTCGCCTGGAAGGCATTCCGTTACACGGGCGCCAGGGCAGCGCAGGCCATCGTCAAGTCGTTTTACGCGGGCGAGGCAGGCAAATTGATTTTGACGGCAGTGCTGTTTGCACTGACGTTTGCAGGAGTGAAGCCATTGGCGCCGTTAGCAGTGTTCGGCGTCTTTCTGCTGACTCAGTTGGTCAGCTGGTTCGCGCCCCTGCTGATGAATATAAGACTTTCGAGACCTTAGGGCGTTTGAGGCAACCATGGCAGCAGAAACCGCTTCGGGCTATATCCAGCACCACTTGCAGAACCTGACCTTCGGTCAACTACCAGACGGCGGTTGGGGCTTTGCCCATTCCGCAGCAGAAGCCAAGGCAATGGGCTTCTGGGCTTTCCACCTGGATACCCTGGGTTGGTCGGTCGCGCTGGGTCTGCTTTTCGTATTCCTGTTCCGCATGGCAGCCAAGAAGGCGACTTCTGGCCAGCCTGGCGGCCTGCAGAACTTCGTTGAAGTGCTGGTAGAGTTCGTCGACGGCAGCGTCAAGGACAGCTTCCACGGTCGCAGCCCGGTGATCGCCCCACTGGCGCTGACCATTTTCGTCTGGGTCTTCCTGATGAACGCCATCGACCTGATCCCGGTCGACTGGATTCCTCAGCTGGCCATCCTGATCTCCGGTGATCCGCACATTCCGTTCCGCGCGGTATCGACCACCGACCCGAACGCCACCCTGGCCATGGCCTTCAGCGTGTTCGCCCTGATCATTTTCTACAGCATCAAGGTCAAGGGCATCGGCGGCTTCATCGGCGAGCTGACCCTGCACCCGTTCGGCAGCAAGAACATCTTCGTTCAGATCCTGCTGATTCCGGTCAACTTCCTGCTCGAATTCGTCACCCTGATCGCCAAGCCGATCTCGCTGGCCCTGCGTCTGTTCGGCAACATGTACGCCGGCGAGCTGGTGTTCATCCTGATCGCCGTGATGTTCGGTTCCGGCCTGCTGTGGCTGAGTGGCCTGGGTGTGGTGCTGCAATGGGCGTGGGCTGTGTTCCACATCCTGATCATCACCCTGCAAGCGTTCATCTTCATGATGCTTACCATCGTCTACCTGTCGATGGCTCACGAAGATAACCATTAAGACCGCCTGGCGTGTCTGATGACCCTTCCGCCTGTATCGGGGAGGGTCGAAATCGTCCGCAAGGGCAGCTGTAAAAAACGATTTTGTTTTACCGCTTCAAACTAAAAAACCTAACCAATACGACGTAAAAGTCGGGAGGAAAGATGGAAACTGTAGTTGGTCTTACCGCTATCGCTGTTGCTCTGCTGATCGGCCTGGGTGCTCTGGGTACCGCCATTGGTTTCGGCCTGCTGGGCGGCAAGTTCCTGGAAGGCGCTGCTCGCCAGCCAGAGATGGTTCCAATGCTGCAAGTCAAAATGTTCATCGTTGCCGGTCTGCTCGACGCCGTAACCATGATCGGTGTTGGTATCGCTCTGTTCTTCACCTTCGCGAATCCCTTCGTTGGTCAAATCGCTGGCTAATCACTCGGATTCTCGAGTGGATTGGTGTGATGGACAAAGAACGAGCGAGGTGTTGGCGTGAACATTAATGCAACCCTGATTGGCCAGTCCGTTGCGTTCTTCATCTTTGTGCTGTTCTGCATGAAGTTCGTGTGGCCTCCGGTCATCGCGGCATTGCAAGAACGTCAGAAGAAGATCGCGGATGGACTGGACGCTGCCAACCGAGCAGCTCGCGACCTGGAGTTGGCCCAAGACAAAGTGGGTCAGCAACTGCGCGAAGCGAAAGCTCAGGCAGCCGAAATCATTGAGCAAGCAAAGAAACGCGGTGCTCAGATCGTCGAGGAAGCCCGTGATCAGGCCCGCGTCGAAGCTGACCGTGTGAAGGCTCAGGCTCAAGCCGAGATCGAACAGGAAATCAACAGCGTCAAAGACGCGCTGCGCGCCCAAGTGGGTAGCCTGGCCGTTGGCGGTGCTGCGAAGATCCTTGGCGCCACAATCGATCAAAACGCGCATGCGGAGCTGGTTGACAAACTGGCCGCTGAAATTTAAGCGAGGGCGATCATGGCAGAACTGACCACGTTGGCCCGACCTTACGCTAAGGCTGCCTTTGAGCATGCCCAGGCCCATCAGCAACTGGCCAATTGGTCAGCCATGCTCGGCCTGGCTGCTGCGGTGTCGCAAGACGGCACCATGCAGCGCCTGCTCAAGGCCCCGCGACTGACGAGCGCAGAAAAGGCCGCCGCGTTTATTGACGTGTGCGGTGACAAGTTCGATGCACAGGCACAGAATTTCATTCATGTTGCCGCGGAAAACGACCGTCTCCTGCTGTTGCCGGAGATTTCGGCTTTGTTCGAGCTGTTCAAGGCCGAACAAGAGAAATCCGTGGACGTGGAAGTCACCAGTGCTTTTGCGTTGAACCAAGAACAGCAAGACAAACTCGCCAAGGTTCTCAGTGCACGGCTCAGCCGGGAAGTGCGCCTGCATGCGACGGAGGATGCCACCCTGATCGGTGGTGTCGTGATCCGCGCCGGCGACCTGGTAATCGATGGCTCGGTTCGCGGCAAACTCGCGAAACTGGCCGAAGCATTGAAATCTTGAGTTTGAAGGGGCAGCAGAGCAATGCAGCAACTCAATCCTTCCGAAATTAGTGAAATCATCAAGGGCCGCATCGAGAACCTCGATGTAGCCTCTCAAGCCCGCAACGAAGGTACCGTCGTCAGCGTTTCTGACGGTATCGTGCGGATTCACGGTCTGGCCGACGTCATGTACGGCGAAATGATCGAGTTTCCAGGTGGCGTGTACGGTATGGCCCTCAACCTGGAGCAAGACTCCGTTGGTGCGGTAGTACTGGGCGCATACGACACCCTCGCCGAAGGCATGAGCGCCAAGTGCACCGGCCGCATCCTCGAAGTTCCGGTTGGTAAGGAACTGCTGGGTCGCGTTGTCGACGCACTGGGCAACCCAATCGACGGCAAAGGCCCACTGGGCAACACTCAGACCGACGCGGTCGAGAAAGTTGCTCCAGGCGTGATCTGGCGTAAGTCGGTAGACCAGCCTGTACAGACTGGCTACAAATCCGTCGACGCCATGATCCCGGTTGGCCGTGGCCAGCGCGAGCTGATCATCGGTGACCGTCAGATCGGTAAGACCGCCATGGCGATCGACGCCATCATCAACCAGAAAGACTCCGGTATTTTCTGTGTTTATGTTGCTGTCGGCCAGAAGCGTTCCACCGTTGCCAACATCGTTCGCAAGCTGGAAGAAAACGGCGCCCTGGCCAACACCATCGTGGTCGTTGCCAGTGCTTCGGAATCCGCCGCACTGCAATTCCTGGCGCCATACGCCGGTTGCACCATGGGCGAGTTCTTCCGTGACCGCGGTGAAGACGCGCTGATCGTATACGATGACCTGTCCAAGCAGGCCGTTGCCTACCGTCAGATCTCCCTGCTGCTGCGCCGTCCACCAGGACGTGAAGCGTACCCAGGTGACGTGTTCTATCTCCACTCCCGTCTGCTGGAGCGTGCATCGCGCGTTTCCGAAGAGTACGTCGAGAAGTTCACCAACGGTGCTGTAACTGGCAAGACCGGTTCCCTGACCGCACTGCCGATCATCGAAACCCAGGCTGGCGACGTTTCCGCGTTCGTTCCGACCAACGTGATTTCCATCACCGACGGTCAGATCTTCCTGGAATCGGCCATGTTCAACTCGGGCATCCGCCCTGCAGTTAACGCCGGTGTTTCGGTATCCCGTGTGGGTGGTGCCGCTCAGACCAAGATCATCAAGAAGCTCTCCGGTGGTATCCGTACCGCTCTGGCTCAGTACCGTGAACTGGCTGCATTCGCCCAGTTCGCTTCTGACCTGGACGAAGCCACCCGTAAGCAACTCGAGCACGGCCAACGTGTTACCGAGCTGATGAAGCAGAAGCAATACGCTCCAATGTCCATCGCTGACATGGCGCTGTCGCTGTATGCCGCTGAGCGTGGGTTCCTGACCGACGTTGAAATCGCCAAGATCGGCAGCTTCGAGCAAGCGCTGATTGCTTACTTCAACCGTGATCACGCCGACCTGATGGCGAAGATCAACGTGAAGGGTGACTTCAACGACGAAATCGACGCTGGCATCAAAGCCGGTATCGAGAAGTTCAAGGCCACCCAAACCTGGTAAGCCGCAGCGGGGGCTTTGCAGCCCCCGCTTGCTAACCTGATAGGTGTTACATGGCAGGCGCAAAAGAGATTCGCAGTAAGATTGCGAGCATCAAAAGCACGCAAAAAATTACCAGCGCCATGGAAAAAGTGGCGGTCAGCAAGATGCGCAAGGCACAAATGCGCATGGCTGCTAGCCGTCCTTACGCGGAGCGCATCCGCCAGGTGATTGGTCATCTGGCCAACGCCAACCCGGAATACCGCCACCCGTTCATGATCGACCGCCCTGTAAAGCGCGCCGGTTATGTCGTGGTGAGCAGTGACCGTGGTCTGTGCGGCGGCTTGAACACCAACCTGTTCAAGGCCCTGGTCAAGGACATGGCGGTAACCCGCGAGCAAGGCATCGAGATCGACCTGTGCGTGATCGGCAGCAAAGGTGCGGCATTCTTCCGCAACTTCGGCGGTAACGTCGTAGCTGCAATCAGCCACCTGGGCGAAGAGCCGTCGATCAACGATCTGATCGGCAGCGTCAAGGTGATGCTGGACGCTTACCTGGATGGCCGTATCGATCGCCTGTCCGTGGTATCGAACAAGTTCATCAATACCATGACGCAAACGCCAACGGTCGAGCAGTTGATTCCGTTGGTTGCAACCCCGGATCAAGAACTCAAGCACCACTGGGACTACCTCTACGAACCTGACGCCAAAGAGCTGCTGGACGGCCTGATGGTGCGTTACGTGGAGTCGCAGGTCTACCAGGCGGTGGTCGAGAACAACGCAGCTGAACAAGCTGCCCGGATGATCGCAATGAAGAACGCCACCGATAACGCCGGCGACCTGATCAAAGAGCTTCAGTTGATCTACAACAAGGCGCGTCAGGCAGCGATCACCCAAGAGATCTCGGAAATCGTCGGCGGCGCTGCCGCGGTTTAACGGTTCAAATATTCAGAGGATCCAGCTATGAGTAGCGGACGTATCGTTCAAATCATCGGCGCCGTCATCGACGTGGAATTCCCACGCGACGTGGTGCCGAATGTTTACAACGCGCTGAAAGTACAAGGCGCGGAAACCACCCTGGAAGTTCAGCAGCAGCTGGGCGACGGCGTGGTTCGTACTATTGCGATGGGCTCCACCGAAGGCCTGAAGCGCGGTCTCGACGTTGTCGACACCGGCGCAGCCATCTCCGTACCGGTCGGTAAAGCGACCCTGGGCCGGATCATGGACGTCCTCGGCAACCCGATCGACGAAGCTGGCCCGATTGGTGAAGAAGAGCGCTGGGGCATCCACCGTGATGCGCCGTCCTTCGCTGACCAGGCAGGCGGCAACGACCTGCTGGAAACCGGCATCAAGGTTATCGACCTGGTTTGCCCGTTCGCCAAGGGTGGTAAGGTTGGTCTGTTCGGTGGTGCCGGTGTAGGCAAGACCGTAAACATGATGGAACTGATCCGTAACATCGCCATCGAGCACAGCGGTTACTCCGTGTTCGCCGGTGTGGGTGAGCGTACTCGTGAGGGTAACGACTTCTACCACGAGATGAAGGACTCCAACGTTCTCGACAAAGTAGCACTGGTCTACGGTCAGATGAACGAGCCACCAGGAAACCGTCTGCGCGTAGCGCTGACCGGCCTGACCATGGCCGAGAAGTTCCGTGACGAAGGTAACGACGTTCTGCTGTTCGTCGACAACATCTACCGTTACACCCTGGCCGGTACCGAAGTATCCGCACTGCTGGGCCGTATGCCTTCGGCAGTAGGTTACCAGCCGACCCTGGCTGAAGAGATGGGCGTTCTGCAAGAGCGCATCACTTCGACCAAGGAAGGTTCGATCACCTCGATCCAGGCCGTATACGTACCTGCGGACGACCTGACCGACCCGTCGCCAGCGACCACCTTCGCCCACCTGGACGCCACCGTCGTACTGTCCCGTGACATCGCCTCCCTGGGTATCTACCCAGCGGTCGACCCACTGGACTCGACTTCGCGCCAGCTGGACCCACTGGTTATCGGCAACGAGCACTACGAGACCGCTCGTGGCGTTCAGTTCGTACTGCAGCGCTACAAAGAGCTGAAGGACATCATTGCTATTCTGGGTATGGACGAACTGTCCGAGTCCGACAAGCAACTGGTAGCCCGTGCTCGTAAGATCCAGCGCTTCCTGTCCCAGCCGTTCTTCGTGGCAGAAGTCTTCACTGGTTCTCCAGGCAAATACGTTTCCCTGAAAGACACCATTGCTGGCTTCAGCGGCATCCTCAAAGGTGACTACGACCACCTGCCAGAACAAGCGTTCTACATGGTCGGCAGCATCGAGGAAGCAATCGAGAAAGCCAAGAAACTGTAATCCCGGCGCCCCGCAAGGGGCGCTAATCAGGTTGAGGCAAGCAAATGGCTATGACAGTCCATTGCGATATCGTCAGCGCGGAAGGAGAAATTTTCTCCGGTCTGGTCGAGATGGTGGTTGCGCACGGTAACCTGGGTGATCTTGGTATCGCTCCAGGCCACGCGCCGCTGATCACTAATCTGAAGCCAGGTCCGATCACGCTGACCAAGCAGGGTGGCGCCCAGGAGGTGTTCTACATCTCCGGTGGTTTCCTCGAGGTTCAGCCGAACATGGTCAAGGTGCTTGCCGATACCGTGCAACGTGCTGCTGACCTGGATGAAGCTCAGGCTAAGGAAGCCCTCAAGGCTGCCGAGAACGCCCTGAATACCAAAGGCGCGGACTTTGACTACGGCGCCGCTGCTTCACGTCTGGCCGAAGCCGCAGCCCAGCTGCGCACCGTCCAGCAAATGCGCAGGAAGTAATTTGGCCTTCGAGCCGATTGCTTCAGGCGTGATTGAGTTAAAGGGTAGCCTCGGCTACCCTTTTTCTTTTTCTGATTTTCCTCTTTTGGTCACAGCGCTGACCACCCAGGATTGGTAGCCCGTCAATGTCTCTCGATATCGTTATTCTCGCCGCAGGCCAAGGCACCCGCATGCGTTCGGCGCTGCCCAAGGTTCTGCACCCGGTCGCCGGCGACTCCATGCTGGGCCATGTTATCCACAGCGCTCGGGCGCTCGAGCCACAAGGCATTCATGTGGTGATCGGGCACGGCGCCGAGCTGGTTCGTGAGCGTCTGGCCGCCGACGACCTGAACTTCGTCCTGCAGGACAAGCAACTGGGTACCGGTCATGCGGTCGCGCAAGCCCTGCCGGCACTGAGCGCCGATACCGTGCTGATCCTCTACGGCGATGTGCCGCTGATCGAGGTCGACACCCTCAAGCGCCTGCTGGCCAAGGTCACCCCGGAGCAACTGGGCCTGCTGACCGTCACCCTCGATGACCCGACCGGCTATGGCCGCATCGTGCGTGATGCCCAGGGCCAGGTGGCGGCGATCGTCGAGCACAAGGATGCCAGCGACGCGCAGAAAGCCATCAAGGAAGGCAACACCGGCATTCTCGCGGTGCCGGGTGCACGCCTGGCCGAGTGGCTGGGCCGTCTGTCGAACAACAACGCCCAGGGCGAGTACTACCTGACCGACGTGATCGCCATGGCCGTTGCCGATGGCCTGGTGGTTGCCACCGAGCAGCCGCACGACCCGATGGAAGTGCAGGGCGCCAACGACCGTCGCCAACTGGCGGAACTTGAGCGTCACTACCAGTTGCGCGAAGGCCGCCGCCTGATGGCCCAGGGGGTGACCCTGCGTGACCCGGCGCGTTTCGATGTGCGTGGTGAAGTGACCGTTGGTCGTGATGTGCTCATCGATATCAACGTGATCCTCGAAGGCCGCGTGATCATTGAAGATGACGTAGTGATCGGCCCGAACTGCGTGATCAAGAACAGCACCCTGCGCAAAGGGGTGGTGGTCAAGGCCAACAGCCACCTGGAAGGCGCCGTCATGGGCGAGGGCAGCGATGCAGGTCCTTTTGCCCGCCTGCGTCCGGGCAGCGTGCTGGACGCCCGTGCCCATGTGGGTAACTTCGTCGAACTGAAGAATGCCCACCTGGGCGAAGGCGCCAAGGCCGGCCACCTGGCCTACCTGGGCGATGCCGAGATCGGTGCGCGCACCAATATCGGCGCCGGCACCATCACCTGCAACTATGATGGCGCGAACAAGTTCAAGACCACCCTCGGCGAGGACGTGTTCATCGGCTCCAACAACTCGCTGGTCGCCCCTGTGGATATCCTTGCGGGCGCCACCACGGCGGCCGGTTCGACCATTACCCAGACGGTCGAAGCCGGCCAACTGGCTGTGGGTCGTGCACGCCAGCGCAACATCGACGGCTGGAAGCGTCCAGAGAAGATCAAGAAGGGCTGAAGTTACCCACAGCCATGAAGCGGGGCCGACTGTACGGTGTATAAGTCGGCCCTTTTTCCTTCTGTGGATAAGCCGGTCCTGTGGATCAAGTTATACACATAGGAATTTCATCGGATCAGCTTGACGCATCCAGTGCTTTAGGTTTTGATTGGCATCATTATCTTTCGAAACGAAACTTAATTGCCAAATGTCGAAACGAAACACCCCGCAACGTCGCCACAACATCCTGGCTTTGCTCAATGAGCAGGGTGAGGTGAGCGTCGATGCCCTGGCCAAGCGTTTCGAAACGTCGGAAGTGACCATCCGCAAGGATCTTGCCGCCCTGGAAGCCAATGGCCTGCTGCTGCGCCGCTACGGTGGCGCGGTGACCATGCCCCAGGAGCTGATCGCCGACCAGGGCCAGCCGGTTTCTCTTTATAAGCAGGCGATCGCCAGGGCCGCGGTGGGTCGTATCCGTGAACACGCGCGTATCATCATCGACAGTGGCAGCACCACCGCGGCCATGATCCCGGAACTGGGCCATCAGCCAGGCCTGGTGGTGATGACCAACTCGCTGAATGTCGCCCGTGCCCTGAGCGAACTGGAGCACGAGCCGGTGCTGTTGATGACCGGCGGTACCTGGGACCCGCATTCCGAGTCCTTCCAGGGCCAGGTCGCCGAGCAGGTCCTGCGCTCCTACGATTTCGACCAGCTGTTCATCGGTGCCGATGGCATCGACCTGGAGCGGGGCACCACAACTTTCAATGAGTTGCTCGGTCTGAGCCGGGTCATGGCCGAAGTGGCCCGTGAAGTGATCGTGATGGTCGAGTCCGACAAGGTCGGACGCAAGATTCCCAACCTTGAGCTGCCCTGGGGCAGCGTCAACACCCTGATTACCGATGAGCGCTTGCCCGTTGAGGCGCGCGAACAAATTGAAGCCCGCGGCGTCCATGTGATTTGCGCCGCTCTCTCCAAGGAGCATGTCTAAATGTGTGGAATCGTTGGTGCCGTCGCCGAACGTAATATCACTGCCATCCTGATCGAAGGCCTCAAGCGCCTGGAATACCGCGGCTATGACAGCGCAGGCCTGGCGGTCTTCACCCAGCAGGGCGCACTTGAACGCCGCCGCCGCATCGGCAAGGTCAGCGAGCTGGAAGCGGCCGTCGCCGCCGAACCACTGACCGGCTTCCTGGGCATCGCCCACACCCGCTGGGCCACCCACGGTGCGCCGAGCGAGCACAATGCCCACCCGCACTTCTCGGGCCATGACCTGGCCGTGGTGCACAACGGCATCATCGAAAACCACGAAGAACTGCGTGAGCACCTCAAGGGCCTGGGCTACGTCTTCAGCTCCGAGACCGACACCGAAGTCATCGTCCACCTGCTGCACCACACCCTCAAGACCCTGCCGGACCTGGCCGACGCCCTCAAGGCTGCGGTCAAGCAACTGCACGGTGCCTATGGCCTGGCCGTGATCAGCGCCAAGCAGCCGGACCGTCTGCTGGCCGCCCGCAGTGGCAGCCCGCTGGTGATCGGCCTGGGCCTGGGGGAAAATTTCCTGGCTTCGGACCAACTGGCCCTGCGCCAGGTCACCGACCGTTTCATGTACCTGGAAGAAGGCGACATCGCCGAGATCCGTCGCGAGCAGGTGACCATCTGGGACGTCGCCGGTACCAAGGTCCAGCGTGAAACCGTGCAGTACCACGAAGGTGCCGAAGCGGCCGACAAGGGCGAATACCGCCACTTCATGCTCAAGGAAATCCACGAGCAGCCAACCGTGGTGCAACGCACCCTGGAAGGCCGCCTGGGCAAGGACCACGTCATGGTCCAGGCCTTCGGTCCGCAAGCCGCCGAGCTGTTCGCCAAAGTGCGCAATGTGCAGATCGTCGCCTGCGGCACCAGCTACCACGCCGGTATGGTTGCCCGTTACTGGCTCGAAGGCCTGGCCGGCATTCCGTGCCAGGTCGAAGTGGCCAGCGAGTTCCGCTACCGCAAGGTGGTGGTGCAGCCGGACACCCTGTTCGTCTCGATCTCCCAGTCCGGTGAAACCGCCGACACCCTGGCCGCTCTGCGCAACGCCAAGGAACTGGGCTTCCTCGGCAGCCTGGCGATCTGCAACGTCGGTATCAGCTCGCTGGTACGTGAGTCTGACCTGACCCTGCTGACCCAGGCCGGCCCGGAAATCGGCGTAGCCTCGACCAAGGCCTTTACCACCCAGCTGGTCTCGCTGATGCTCCTGACCCTGTCCCTGGGCCAGGTACGCGGCACCCTGGAAGCCGGTGTCGAAGCCGAGCTGGTCGAAGAACTGCGTCGCCTGCCGACCCGCCTGGGCGAAGCCCTGGCCATGGACGCGACCGTCGAGAAAACCGCAGAGCTGTTCGCCGACAAGCACCACACCCTGTTCCTCGGCCGTGGCGCCCAGTTCCCGGTGGCGATGGAAGGCGCGCTCAAGCTCAAGGAAATCTCCTACATTCACGCCGAGGCCTACCCGGCCGGCGAGCTCAAGCATGGCCCGCTGGCCCTGGTCGACAACGACATGCCGGTGGTCACCGTGGCGCCGAACAACGAACTGCTGGAGAAGCTCAAGTCCAACCTGCAGGAAGTGCGCGCCCGTGGCGGCCAACTGATCGTCTTCGCCGACCAGGCCGCCGGCATGAGCAACGGCGAAGGCACGCATGTGATTGCCGTGCCCCACATCATCGATGCCCTGGCGCCGATCCTCTACACCATCCCGCTGCAACTGCTGTCGTACTACGTGGCCGTGCTCAAGGGCACCGACGTCGACCAGCCGCGTAACCTGGCGAAATCGGTAACTGTCGAGTAACGGTTGCTGTTGTAACGCCCAGATTTGGTTTTAGAGAATTAAAACTGTCGCTAGCTAATAAAAACTGTCGCAGCGTGAAGGGAGCTACCCGTCGGCTCCCTTCCGCGACAGATCGCCGCCTCCCCCGATTGCTCGACGGGTACACATCCCGACCCATCTCCCATGCTCTTGAAAATACAACCCGACGAATCGCTCACTTCTTATGTAAGGCGGAACCTCTTCCTCAGCTGGTATGCGCCTGGTGTCGCGGTTTTCAAAGAGCTGGCAAAACGTCCTGCATTTTGGAAAGCAGAGGTCCAAGCGATCGCTTCGGCGTTTGGATGGCCAGGTTGTTACGGCTTCAATCGTCTGATTCACCAGCACACCATGCTGGCGGCTATCTACGTCATTAAAAATGCCCAAGACTTTTCTTATTCTGAAAATCAGTATGCTTCTGAGGATTTCCGCTTATGTAATTGGGACGCTTCATACTGCCCTGACTGCGTGAGAGAAGATCTTGAGAGCCTCGGGTTTTCGTACTGGAGACGCTTCTGCTCCCCCCACGTGAAGGTCTGTCACAAGCACAACACCGTTCTTTTGGACCATTGCCCCTTTTGTGGAAAGTCGTTTTCGCGCTACGGGCATACTCTGGATGTGATGTGGCGAAAGTGTGAAGGCAGGCATCTTGGTGATGCGTCATCAATCCCTAACGATGACCCAGCGGCACTAAGACGGGCCATTGTGTTTCATGGAATATGTTCGTCCCCACATCACATCAGTGATGTGGGAGCACTCCGCGTCTTACGAGACAAGGCAGCATCACTCATTCCGATGCTGTCGGGCGATCTTGCCTTGGAATGAATCGCCCCGGATTCTCTAGACACCTTGCAAGCTCACGGTCTGGTTGGGGTATTCGACAAGTCGCCATCACCCAGCCGTGAAAGTGCAGCGGATAGCCATTTAATTGATTGGCTATTTAGTTAATGGCAATTCATTTCAATGAGCTCATGACAACGGTCTAGCCTTTGCAATCTAGGGATTGCTACCTATGACTAGGACAGTGTTCTCAAGCTTGGTATCACCTTGGAGTGAATTTTTCGTGCTGTTCTCTCACGTTGGGTGAGCCATAGCCTCATTGAGGAGACATTTACTATGGATCCGTGCCGGACAGAAGAAAAATTGGTAATTGAATTGACGCAGCCCGTTCATGACGAGCACGACCTATTGCCTTGCGAGGTTCCTAAACCGCCCCGGCTTCACTTCACTGGGAGCGGCGAGGGGTGGCCACCCCGGCCGGTTGGCCAAAGCGAAGTACATTACCTCGAGGCAACCCCAATCTCTGGCTCCTTAAACGGTGCCTTTGAAGCGGAAGTAAAGCGGGCAGCACTCGAGGACCGGCAAGTCCGGAACCTGTTGGGTGATTGCTTTGTCCACATCCATACCGACACGCTTACCTCATGCAAGGGACGAGACCGTGATTTACGGCAGCCCCTGGCTACACGCCTCGTCTTTTTCAGTCATACCAATAATGTGGCCGTCGAGGTCGAAATGGGGGGGATGCACGTCCATGACGCATTGGCAGTTCCCGCGTTCCAACCCCCGGAGGCGATCGAAGAGGTAGTGGATGCGGTCGCAATCGCACGGGCTGATCCGCGACTGAGCCATCGCGTAAGGGATCTTGAGGGAGTGGCGCTCTTGAATACCTTTGATGCCGAAGATCCATGTCATGGCCTTCGCGTCCTGTGGGTCACCTTTGTTGAGGCTGGGGAGCATGAAGATGAGATAGCAGCTTGTTTTGGCGCCGCGGTGGACATCATTAATCGCCGTGTGCTCGTAATCCGGGAGGAGCCTGCACTGGTTCGACTAGAGGACGGATCCTCTGAGGAGGTAGGCCGTGCCTAACACCAAATCCGGCCACGTCCACTGGGGCTCCTGGGACTTCGATTACGATGTCAGTGGGTTCGAGGGGCTCTCCCTTTTGAATGGTTTCTATCGCGGTCGCTCGGCAATCGGAAAGTTCAGCATGCCAGTGATCCGGGTGCGCTACCTCGTCAATGGTGGTGCATTAGATTGGCGACGGGCAGTCGGCAAAGGCGCGGGCCCCTATGCGGACAGAATTCGCTGGAAGCTCGGCGGCAATTATGGGTTGCAGAAAATAAGCAACCGGAATGACCAATATGTAGGGCTCTTGTACTACATAATGGACGGAGTTCAGTGGCTAGAAATAAGCGTGTACGCACGCATCGGGGCTTATCACCTCTACCAGTGTTGGCATCTGAGTGAGGATGGGTGGATCGCGCCGCGCATCTGGAGTAAAGGGCTCACCATTAATATGGATCATTGGCATCATCCTTATTGGCGCTTGGACTTCGATATTGATGGGGCGGATAATCATCGGGTGTTTGTGCGAAATTTTGGCGCCTGGCGCTTCTATACACGTGAAACGAACGATGCAAAGAACTCTGATCCGCGGGCAAACACAGCCTGGTTCGTGCGCAACGAGCAGACCAACCAGGGCGCGTGGATAATCCCGGGTGACAACGATGGTGTCGCCGATACCTTTTCGCGGATCGACATGGGCGTGAGGCGCTACAACCAAGAAGAGGAACTCCATCCTTGGCGATACGAAAAGTCGCCCTTTGGGAGTTGGGATTGGCAGTTTGACACGGGCGGTTTGCGCTTCGACAATGGGGAAAGCGTTGACCAGACTGATATTGTGTTCTGGTACGTTTCCCACATGTCCCACCACGCAAATGAGGGGAAGGACCACTGGGGCTCGTCGGGGCCTTGGATTAAGTTTGACTACAATGCGCCACCAGCGCGTCCAACGCGGGACTTTGGTATCGTTGTCGACGTCAAACGCAACCAGACAGGCAACGACACGACCGTTCGCGGACGCGGATTCACGCCTGGTGGGTCTGTGGTCATCACCTTCAATGGCATACCGAACCGAGCGCAGACTGTCCGCTCGCGGACTGCGGATGGATCGGGCAAGTTCATCCTAACCGAAGCGTTTGGTTATACGAGCCGGAACCAAGACGATGCTTTTGGGAAGGTTGATATTTACGCCTTCGATGTGACGACAGGCGCGATGGCTACCTACACAGTGACGTCGGCATATTGGGTTCCGTGAAATCTGCGGGCTGAGTCCAGCCGTAGTATGCCGGTGGCTGGAGCCCGCGTACGGAAATAACTATACAAGCTCAATTGTGGAGCTTGGTTGGATGTTCGCTGAGGGCACAACAGCCTTGATGGATGGTGCCTTCGACTCAAGTCGGACCCTCGGGCATGTAGCGGCAAAAGTGAGTGAGGGGCGCACGGAAGATTGTCGTAGACTAATTTGGTTGATGTCCCAGGGATTGAGCGAAGGAAATCTCCCTTAATCCACTCTGCGTCGATCACCTCAGGAATGAAGCACAATTGATCGAAACCGGCGCGCGGTTGCTGACTTGCTCAAGCTTGAGCAGTTCGCTGAACAAATTCATGAGTTGGTCGACCGATTCGACAAAGTTAATCCTGCACTTTTGACTTAGCTGAAAGTTGCTGGCGTTCTATAGCTGGATAGGTGTTTGAATAGCCTTGCTTCAATCACGTCTCCATGCGTAGTCTGTCAGAAACACCTATGGAGACTTTTTATGTCCGATGATTCAACCCCTTTCGACCGTCTCATGGAAGGGCCTATGCTCACCCCTCCGAACCCAACCACTCTCGGGCACTTCATCACGCTACTGCTGGGAGTCGAGAAGCAGTTGGGCCGGAAGCTGTCGGAGGGGGAAGTTGAAACCATCCAGACACTCTCCAAAGGCTCTAGTAACACTGTGGACCAAGCCCTTGCAGCTATCAGGGGTGACCAAGGTAAGAAGCCACGCCTCCCGCAGACAGATAGCGGTCTGACGATCTAATCATCGGGCCCTCCGTATCAATATGACTGTTGGCGCTGATGCGATTTTGACCCTGGCTGCCGGAAATCGTTAACCCACTCGAATACATCAGTAAACGATGTTTTGGCGCGGGATTTCATAGGCCGAATTTAGGTCAGGCAAAATCAGCAGTCTGGGTCAAAATCGCATCAGCGCTATCACCTTTCGGACTCTGTAAGGCGCTTCGCAACAGCCATTTCCTGCATCACACGCGCACCTCGCTATGGTGCGCACACGCTAAGGATGAGGTCAAAGCACGACGAAACGATCGGGGCGTGTACCACGGCTCCTGGATTTGTGAAGCTATCGAGCCGTGGGCGCAGTGTCCTGGCCAAATTGAGATATAGTGAGGTAGCTATCTAATTGCCTCCCGAGGAATCAAACGTCCCGTCTTGCAGAATTTCGCTTCCTGGAACAACAACTTGCTGCTCAGCTTGCTGAGCTTGAGCAACTGAAAAACGATGGCGCGTTAAAGGCTGAGATGGAGTTCGAGGAAAAGCTCCGGGCGCTGTTGGCTGAGTACGGCTTCAGTCTTCGAGACATCGTGAGTATCCTCGATCCCCAAGCTATTCAGCGGCAGACCATCCCTGCCCCCGAGGGCAAGCGCAGTCGCAAACTTCGCGATGTGAAGACCTACAAAAATCCCCATAACGGCGAAGTCGTTCAAACGAAGGGCGGCAACCACGCCGTGCTCAAAGCGTGGAAGGCCCAGTACGGTGGCGACGCCGTTGAGTCGTGGCTCCAGTAATCGTTCAAGTGAAGGGGGCTTCTGCAGGAGAATCCGCAGATAGTCATCAAGCAGTGAGTGGGGCCTGCTCGCAGGTGCTGCTGAAAGGTTGGCTGAGCGGTAGCTTATGAATCGACCCTGGTTTCCTAGACGCCTCCAAACCATCGTTAAGTTTGGAGGCGTCTAGGAAACCAGGGGCGATTCAAGCTTTTTCAACTGCGTGTCCGCTTCGCATCAACCCAGCCCGCGGATATTGTCGCATGTCGTTTTCTGCGCAAACGCTGATTAGTGTTGAAACAAATAGTATGTTGCCCCCTCAAGGGTGCGCCTGACTTATGGCGTTCGAACGCCGCCACGTGTCCAATAGATCCTGTGCGCCGTGCATCAGGGGAGCAAGTTGTTCCCATTGAACGCCAACATTGCGCATATCCTGGAGCAGATCAGGCAGCAGGCCGACATGTTGTAGACCGTCGAGGTTGAAATCCCATCCGCTTCGAAATTTCTTCCAGCGCTTCATCGGGGCAAGCTGAGCCCCTGGCACGTTCCCTCCGTAGTGCCAATCCTCGGAATAGTCCGCCCCGCGATTGTTGTACGTCACGAGATCCTTGATGGGCTTGCCATCAGAGTATGTCTGGAACTTGGGAGCTCTATCCTCTCGATCCTCTGTGCTATCCCGCGCCACTACTTCCTTCCAGCGCTTGGGCATCTGACTGTCCGGCTCCGACCAGTCTTTGGCCCATCGGGAGCTAACCGGAGCTCGACTGGCATAGTCCTCGTACCAGACAGCGCTGTGCTCGATGAGCTGCCGCGCTAACATGATAGCGGGCCACTGCTCCATGCCCGTACTAGTGCCGCGCCCAAACTGGCCGCATGCCGACTTGCCTGGTATTGCGACTCCGAAACGAGGATTGTGCTGACTTGCCATCCCATTAAAGTCGGTAGTCAGCGTCAATCCGTGCCCGGACATCGCCTCTAGCATCCAAAGATACTTGGTTGCGAAGGTCTTCGACGAGCCATCACAATCGTTCACAATGCCGGTGGGCAGCTTGAAGGACCTAAGTGTAAGCTCGGATGCGGTCTGCGACTTACACATCCCGCTTTGGCAAGCACCTCCACTTCCATAACTACCATCCCACGCTGCGCAGTCGCTGTCCCTCGTGCACTGACCACCCGCGGTATTTGGGGCGATGAAGTTCGGCCGTGGAAAAACGCCGACGGTGCCGCCATTAGTGCTCACATAAGCGATCTCCTTGGGCGTGCGGGTCGACTCATCGTTCGAACCAAACGACGCCTGCAGTGGTATTGTGGATGAGCCCTCTTTCTCGAGATCTCGCACAGTCGTGTGCACGCCCATTACTGGGTAGTCTCCGCATGTCTGGCCTTGCGGGCAACCGGCAGCAGCGATACCAGCCTCTCTCGCATAGGTAGCGGCTAACGTATAGACCTGCCCACGCATTCTCTCCGACATGTGGTCGACGTCCAGAAGTATCCCCTTTTTCATCGCGGCTCTAAAAAATGCGATTCCGTCCTCTCCGCCATCTACAAAGATACCTTGCATGTTCCGATGACCCGCCACGTTGACGTATTGAGTGTCGACAGGCTCACCGAACTTATCAACAAACGCTGGAATAAAGGTATTGTGGAGGTCACATCGGCCACTTGCTTGCAGGACACGCGCTAGGTCGTTGCCGACGTACATCTGCAAGATCTGATGGTTCAGCACCTCTGATGGAGTTTTCCAACTTCCATCGCTGTGAAGCAATGTGCGAGGAGCATTTGGACTATCTGGTCGGATCCCACCTTGACCAACTCGGTATGTAACCGGATAGTCGCTGCCGATCACCGGGTCCGGGGTGCTTGTATCGAACTCGAACCAACCTTGAGGGTTCCAGGGCTGTCGGCCATCGCCGCCTAGTTTCTTCGTCAAGCTAAAATCCCCAAAAGCAGCCTTGAGCGGGATGCCCCCGAGACTCATATCAAAAATCAGATTTGTGAGCGGTCCGGAGGACTCCAACGGCGTACCGTCGAGAGGTGTTCCGTTGAGGAAGTAGTTGTTTGCAACGTACCTATCGTCAAATATTGCGGCTCCTCCAATTGGATTGTTGACTGCATGCACCGGCGATATCTTGCGGATACCAAGCGCCCATAAGTCATCGATCTGCTTCTGCATGCTGTCAAAACCAACAAGGGGGGAGCGCGGCCAAGGGAGGCCGCTCGGCCTCATTCGACCGAGCTCGTCTACCTCGCTGCCCAGGATGACCGCCATCCGGCCAGACCGAATGGTTGCTTCAGCTTCCTCCGGGGTATAGACAATTTTCGCGATATGCGAGAGCTTCGTACTCACAACTCGCTTTGCAGCATCTGTCTGGTCTTTTAATGCTTGCCAGTCAGAAGCGACGCCATTGCCATCGCCAACGATAGCCAGAGCGCGACTGTTGACGACATCCCAAACACCAAGACGCATACCACCCTCGTAGGCCCGGCGGATCATATCGGCTTGGTACTGGTTGTGCGTCTTTCCCTGCCCTATGTAACTGTGCCAACCCTCTTCTTCCTTCGGATACCAGGCCAACGTAGGGGTCGCGGCAGGCCATGTGTCGGTTTCGGCGATCAACCCCTTGTTGAACGAGGCGTTAACTTGGACCCCAAGGTTACCGACCGCCCGTGTGTAGCCAAGCCAAGACTCCGAGAGTATGCCGCCGAAGAGCAAAGCCCCGCTGGTTAGCTTTTGCCCCCCATGCAGCGTTAACCCTTCAACGACAGGAGTGGTAAGCAGCAAAGCCGCTGCTGTGCCGGCGACGGTGGCTTGGCACTGAACTGCGGCTCCAAATCCAAACACTGGCACCAAAAATAGCGGGGAGCACACCGATGTAGCCGCTGCGGCACTGACAAAGAGTGTGACCTCTCCGGATAGATAGCATGCGCTCTCTTCGGACGGACTCGCAATCGCTGTCCGGCCACCAGCCCCAAGAATCGCAGGTAGCGGCCGCGAGCAGTCGTAAACGTCTTCGAGAGAATCACTTACATCGCCCCAAATGACGTGCCCGCCAAAGGCCAGGTTTGCCATCGGATGGGCATGAGCGTCGGTGAATCCCCATAAAGGCGGGGACGAAGGTACTACTCCTATGGGCCCACAGCCGCCTGAATTGACTCGCCGCGAGTTGCAAGGTCCACGTCCGACAGGAAGCCAATGAACGTTCTCAGGTGCTGTTTCGGTAAATCGAAAGTCGTCGACATTGATGTGCTCGGGCCTGTACGTGAGGCAGCCCCGCTCCGCCCGTTTCAAGCACTCGGAACGAGCATCGTCAACCACTCGAATTTGGACCTCTCTTCCCACGAATGGTCGAAGATCGAAGACATATACTTGCATCCAGTCGGTCTCATCGTGGTCCACCGACGTTACGGACCGAACGACAGTCCAGGGACCAATGAGCGGAGGAAAGTGTTGAGCGGCAGGCGGCGCTGCCAGCATCTGTGTCGCGGCCCCTAAGAGTTGTGGAAACGAGATTCCTGCATACTGGCTCGCATCGGCGCCTCGTACGAGCAGCTCAACTCGTTGCGAAGGCGAGCGGCCGCCACTCAAGCGGAAGGTAAGAAATGGAGCTTGTAACTCGCAAGGCGGGGACCGTAGTGTTCCTGTAGCCTCCTCGGGTCTCTTGTCACCCGGATGCTGGCGCCACGATGGTCGTAAATACCGTGAGCTGATCCAGAAGTCGCCGTGATGATTTGGGCTCTGACTGAATCGCCAGTAATCGCCACCGATCGTGTCGGCAATCTCCGGCAGCCATCCTGGTGGTTTGATGTTCTCAATAGGGCTAGCGTGTCCATACACGGGAGCGGCCACGATTTTCTGATCAACATTATTGATGTCCTTAAATACCGAAGTCCCTGGATCGTCGCTTTTCCAACCTGCGAAGTCAGCGCGAACCCCATCCCCTTCGTAAATGAGCGACTCAAAGTCCCACCCGTTGCCAGGCGCGCAAACTGAATCCGGTCTAGGGAGCGGATTCACCGCGAAAGGATTAAAGGGTTTGTCCACCGAAGGCTGTGGCGGCGGTGGAAGGTGTATGGGCGGGGCATCGACATCCGGTGATGGTGGCGGTCGCTTGCTATCCAAAGTCACCGGACGATCCGGTAGGGCCACCGGCTGCCTGACCTCCGTAACCCTGAGGCAGCCGCTAGTGGGCAGAGCGTAGCAAGTCTGTCCATCACCGCACGGGAACGTAGTTGCCCAGGGCGGTACGCCATCCTCAGGTACATAACTCCATTCAGTCGCTTTTGAACCGTCAGCACACAGAGGGGACGTTGATGCGGTCAATTGGGCCGACGCAGCACCAACGCCAAGAGCCCCGATGAACAACCCAATGGTCAGCCACCTTGAAATGGCGCCGTGCCTGCCCTCCATTCGCAATAGGGTTGCGCTGAGTTGCTTACCAGCGCCTTTTATTGAAGGCATGTTGTTCCTCCCTAATGGAAGCGCAGCCCCACAATAAAACATACCCATAGCCTCGCCGTTTTGGGAGGGATTCCCCCAACAGCGCTCAACGAGAAACCGCAACAGCGCTGACACCTTTGGTGGCCGAAAGCGCTTGCGGTATTGCTATCTATTAAACTTAGACAACCGCTTGCTAGATGCAACAATTGGCACCTGCCGACCACGTATAAATCTGGTCTGTCTGTAGTGGTCTAATGATTCCGGACACCCATTTAGGCGAGATTGCTCGCCACAGAGAGGTGTCTGATGACCAAGCAACGCCGTACCTTTACCCCCGAGTTCAAGCGCGAAGCTGCCAGCCTGGTGCTCGACCAGGGCTACAGCCACATCGACGCAGCCCGTTCGCTCGGACTGGTGGAATCGGCCCTGCGCCGATGGGTTAACCAGCTCCAGGAAGAGCGAAACGGTGTGACGCCGGCTAGCAAAGCGCTGACGCCCGAACAGCAGAAAATCCAGGAGCTGGAAGCTCGGATCAATCGCCTGGAACGGGAAAAAAGTATATTAAAAAAGGCCACCGCGCTCTTGATGGCCGAGGAACACGAGCGTTCGCGTTAATTGATCAACTCCGTGCTCAAGAGCCTGTTGATCTGTTGTGCTCGGTATTTGAAGTCACCCGATCCTGCTATTACGCGCACTGTCGCAAGCGCCGATTTCCAGACGTTAAGCGGCTGATTCTGCGCAGTCGAGTCAACGAACTGTTTATCCAAAGCCTCAGCGCGGCGGGCAGCCGAAGCATCATGTTCATGATGCGCGAGGACGGCATAGCAATTGGCCGATTCAAGGTGCGCAAGCTGATGAATGAGATGAAGCTGATCAGCAAACAGCCTGGCTCACACGCTTACAAAAAAGCGACGGTGGAGCGACCAGATATCCCTAACGTGCTGGATCGAGCGTTCACCGTGTCGGCGCCGAATGAAGTCTGGTGTGGGGACATCACCTATGTCTGGGCTCAAGGTCGCTGGCACTATGTGGCGGCCGTGATCGATCTTTTCGCTCGTCGTGTAGTGGGCTGGGCGTTTTCATCGAAGCCCGATGCTGAGCTAGTCATCAAGGCTTTGGACATGGCCTATAAGCAGCGTGGCCGGCCTCAGAATGTGCTGTTTCACAGTGACCAAGGATGCCAATACGGCAGCCGAAGCTTCCGTCAGCGGCTGTGGCGTTATCGTTTCAAGCAGAGCATGAGTCGGCGTGGAAACTGCCACGACAATGCACCGATGGAACGGTTGTTTCGCAGCCTGAAAACGGAATGGGTACCGACCGTGGGCTACATGAGCGCTTCGCTAGCACAGCAGGATATCGGCCGGTTTTTGATGCAACGCTACAACTGGCAACGGCCACATCAATTTAACAGCGGGCTGGCGCCCGCTGTGGCCGAGGAAAAACTTAACGCAGTGTCCGGGATTAGTTGACCACTACAACTGAGTTTTAACGGCCGCCGCTTATCCTCGCCCGCTCAATGCTATTAAGGGCTTACTGCCGGGGGGAGCTAGACGAATCAAGCCCTTCAACTCCTCGATTGAATGTTCAGAGGGATCCCACCGGACGACCTCATGCTTGAGGGTGTTGATCAAGCCGTTCACTGAACGTACCTTGTAACACAAATCCCTGAGCACTCGAGCCATTTTCAGCTCATTTTGATCCGGAACACGATAGCGAGTCACCACCTCCATATAACGATCGTTATGCCCATGCGTAACTTCACAGCTATTGCCGCTACGCAGCACGACTAGACGCAGATCTTCCTTGCTTTCAAAATTCGGTAGCAGCTGGCTATAGCTGTCAATGACGCAATTCTCAACGAATGCCAGATGGAACAATAAGGAGTCGTTTTCCAACTTAAACCTATCATTGTAAGTAGAGTAATCAAGGACTTGAGCCAATAAGCCCTCCAGCACTGCAAGCAGCCGTCTACAGTACTCGCCAAGCACCACGTCCCTCTTGAATGAGGCAATCTCTAGAGATGCCTTGGAATGAATAAAACAGAGTAGCGTATCAATGACAATATTCACCTCTTTCTCTAGCGCCAAGATGACCCTGAGATTTTCACTCGACTCGACTATTCTACGACTTTTATAGGCCCGACGGTGCTCGGCTATCCTGTCTTCGAGAGTTGCCAGCAACTCGTTGGCAGCTACCGATAGGCTCTCACATTTGGGCAGCCTGATCCGAAAATCGCTGTACGATATGGAATCATGCCAGTAGCTGTACATGGACTTATATTTGCTGATAACCGTCTGATCACCGGCATCTTTGTGCAACGCGTGAAGCGTCTCAATCACCGGTGCAAAATCAACGAGAACCCGTTCCTGGTGATCCAAGGGCCGCACCATCTCGAAAAACTCAGGAATTGAGAGGCTTTCTGAGAGGTATCCTATCTGGCCGTTGGCTTTTCTAAGCCCTACAAACAGCTGAGTTTTCTTTCCTTTTTCGTCTTCCATTTCGCACCTATTGATCAAGAAAAATCACGCAACCCCCGCAGCAAAACAGGTCGTTGGTCTGTTCCGGATTGAATAAGGAGGATAAGGAGGATTAGTCGATGTGGCTAGGCCTGTGTGCTGCATCGACCGGTTGAGTCCACAGTCGATTGCAGCCATTTGCGACCGAGCGCTATCGCCCCAAAGAGGAAACCATCGCGGTTCACTAAATCGCAGTTCTTTATGCTGACTCAGCCCACACTGTCACAGTAATTGCTCCACGGCGCGGAGTCATTACCATGAGGCTGCGCTTGGTCAATAAGGGGCTTGATCTGAGCCTGGGCAGGCTTGAGACGCTTATGCTAGAGGCAGACAGTCTCAGGATGATTGGTTTATCATAAGTCGGTTGCGAGTTTCCAATTCTCCGGATGGAGTGGGTAATGCTGTTTTATGTCCAGCAGGTGAACAAGGAAAAGGCCTCTGGCCTCCATCAAGTTGTCCTCGATTTCGCGACATCGCAAGATCATGTGAGGTTTGCTCGCACCCTCAACGCCCGATCTACCTTGGATGGTTTGGCGCAAAACAGTAGTCCCTCAATGATCCGCTTTTCCTACGATCCAGTTGGATACAGGAGTTTTCGAGAGGGCTCTTGGTATAACATCGATCCCCGAGCCTTTGACGGTGCAGAGTATGTTCCGGCAGATGTGAATGCTGCTGGCAGTTTGTTCTTGGGCGCGGAAATCAAAAATGTTCCTTGGGATAACGTTTCACGTCTTAAGAATCTTTCCTCGCCTCAAATCGCCAAGGTCTCCACTGCCCCTATTCAATTTCTCACCAATCCGGACACAACTGGCACAATCACTCTTACCGTTGTGGAGTGCGGACATGCAAACTGGAACGAAGTGTTGACCCCGAGCGACAGAATCATTTACGACGTTGGAGCTAGTCGCCTTTTCACCAAGGCCCAAGTTAGAGCCATAGTCGAGAGTCGTAAAATTAGTACTGAAACACGGCCAATATGCCTATTCATTAGTCACTGGGATATCGACCATTATTTGGCATTACTCGAATTCACACCACTAGAACTGGCTAAATTACGCATTGTGGTGGTTCCAAGTCAGGTCCCCAATACGGCAACATTTCAACGCGTAAGCCGTCTACTAGCTAGCAACAATGTAACTTTGACGGCCATTCCTCCAGCGACAAGAGCTCCCAATTCGTCCCGAGCGATCGTTCTTGCACAACATTGGCGTCAAGGCGCGTTTACCTTGTTTCGCGCAACGCCGGGACGTGCTCGTAACCAGACAGGTATTGTGCTGGCTGTTCAAGGGGCGAATCAGGTGGCACTGCTGACGGGGGATCACCATTACGACAAAGTACTGAGCGCCGCGACGGATGTTCCGACCTTCAGGAAATCTCCTTGTGTACTAGTGACACCTCACCATGGCGGTGCTGCCGGCGAGGTATCAGCTGTAGGCTGGAAGAGCTTTTTTTCAAAGTTGACTACGCCGATTTCATGTGGCGTCAATACCTATGGCCATCCGATCGATAAGGTGGAAACGGCGCTGGTCTCTATGCAAGGAGGAACTGAGCTTTGGCGTACTGACCAAAAAGGGACATGGACCACGACGTTGTGATTACGAATATCTCGGAGCTCATACTTGGGGTGGCCGTTAGCCCGTTCCTTGACTGCTATCGACACAGCCGACAATCTGCAAGCTGCTCAACACCGGGCCCCACTAGGCCGTCCAAAAGTTCGTAGTTGTGCTGCTTAATGATTCTGCTGTCTCAACCTATAATCCGTCACTCAATTCAAAATGCACCTGAGACTGTAAGCAAAGGAGTACTTAATGTTCATTGGTCCGGAACAGTATCGAAAGGCTCTTCGCTCGATGGTCGCCCAAGAGGCTTCGTTGGACGTGGCTGTCGCATTCTGGGGTGATGGCGCAGAGGCGATCATCCATCCCGAGGACGGGAAGGCGCTGCGAGTCATCTGCAACCTCAGAAGTGGCGGGACAAATCCTGCGGTGATCAAACTGCTAGTTGATCGAGCAAAGACAATGGATCATGTCCAGATTCGTCAGTGCGACCGGCTACACGCGAAACTAGTTGTGGGGCCTAACTCGGCAATCATTGGCTCAGCAAACATATCCGCAAATGGCTTGGGCTTTGAAGGGTCTGAAGTTGCGCACTGGCTTGAGGCCGCAATTCAAACCGTCGACAAACAGGAAGTCGAGTCAGCACAGAAGTGGTTCGAGCAGCTTTGGCTGTCGAGTGACAGCAGACCTATCACAGCTCAGGACCTAGCCGACGCAGCCGACGCCTATGCGAAGAATCGGGATCGACGCCCTGATTACAGCAGGAAGGTGCCTTTCTCTTTCGATAACTACTCAGTGGCTGATCTAGAGGACCGGAACGCCTACGCTCTTCTGTACACGTCAAGGCCTGGCCCTGAGGCAGAAGCCAGGGCTAAGCAACACGAAGACCAAGAGCGAATTGAGCATGGAGGCGACAGTCAGAACGGCGAGGGCATAGAGCGTTGGTCGTTTGAGAGCTGGCCAGACTCTCTCGACACCACAGAGAAGAACGAATACCTCTGTATTATCTGGAACGAGAACGGTGGTGTAACTGTTGACGGTGCATGTCGTATGACAGGTACAAAACTCAATTTTACTTATAAGGAAAGTAACGAGGAGGGTTGGGTCGATCTCGCCAAACCGTCAACTACGCTGCTTGGTAGGCGTCTTGTTCAAGTAGATCGTCAACGGGTCGCGAGGGCAGTGAGGCCAAAGATCGACGCTATTTGGAACGCTGCCGAGCCGCTTGATGCCGACGCCAGACGCATTCACCTTTCCACGCTTAAACTAATACTTCAAGCGCAATAGAAATTCGTGGAGCCGTGAGCGCCAGGCTTGGGTGATCCCCCACCTTAGGCATTTCGCGGCTAGTCTTCGCTTCGGTGTGAGGTCATTTTTAACCGCTCATGAGCAGCAGCTGATTGCAATCCTACGTGACAGGCAGCAATCGATAGCTGCCATTCGACAAAAATTGCTCAAGCCGCACGGTGTCGAGGCCTATTGAACCAATAGGAGGCCAAGCCGCGAGGATGAGGTTGAGATGGCCTTGGCGTTTGGAATATATTCGAGATGCTGTATCCCCAACCTAATCAAGAGGTTGCTTGACCCATGAACCACCCACGGTCTGAATTGACGAGTAACGGAGGAGTCATCACGTATGACCCCGCTGTGTCATCGTGGGGGGAGAAGGAAACAGCTCGTGAAATTGCGCTTCTTGAAGCATTGGTACTGGAAGACGACATTTGTCGTGCGATTGAGACGGCGTTCCATGCCGTCGAAAATGGCCATTCTGCGAGCGAGCATGATCCTGGCTACAGAGGAACCGGGGCGCTAGCCAGAGAGATCATTCCAGTTGATGTCGATGGAGAAGTGAAACAGTCCTACCTTGATTACGCGATGTACGTGATCTTGGAGGGCCATGTCTCATTACGCAAAGCTGTCACAGTTCTCCGAACACTCTCCCGACGGGCGTTAAGAGCATGCCCATATTTGTCCCATGGTCTAGCTGCTGCTCTAGCTATCCGCCAAATCACCTCTGCACAGAAAAACCTATCTTCGCTTCTGTCCACCCTCAGCCAATCGGCTGATGCTGCCTTCTATCGCATCCCTCTCTTTGCCGACGGTCCAGAGCTCAGCGAGTTTCGGCACCGCCACCGTTAACGCCTCCTCTTCACCAAAAAGATCAGGAATTAACCTTTCTTTATATAGAGGACGGGTCAGTTATGACTTTCCGTACCATTTCCGCTGGCCTTCTGCATGGCGGAACGATTCGTTGTGAACATTGCTTCGACCTAGAAGCGTCTGTCATTGAGCTCTCGTATGCCCATGAGCACGATACTAGGGAGCATCTGGTTCTGTGCCGCGAGTGCAGCAGGCTTGCAGGACTGCTGCGTTGCAAGGGGTGTCACCCTGAAGCATCGATCCAAGTCATGGCTGGGGAAATCAATAGAAGGCTCATTCCCATGTATGCCCCTGCTGATCTGCAGGCTGGGCGGTGCAGTCGACACCTTGCGATTGACTAACGCGGTTACACTCCAGAGGTGATTCCGTAGAACTATCCCCCTGTGAAGGAAAGCGAAGAGGCGACCTTCAACAGGGGCTAGGGGCTTGTACCACTGACCGGAATTACCTGTAACGTCAGGAGTGTCTGAGGGCCAGGAGCTTCGATGGGCTTGGAGCGTACATATTCAGCTGAGGCGATTTCGTCTGAATTCGTCAACTTGATGGTCAACACCCATAAATACGAAGTCAAGGCAGTCACAAGCCAATCCCGGCTTTGACCTTCTCCCCCTGTCCGGAGAATCGGCCATGTACACTATGTTCCTGTTCCCAGGTGACACCCCGGTCGACAGTTCAACCCACGTCTGGTTGATGACCATCGGTCTCGTTGCCTACTTCATCCCTCGTCGATGATTCAGTCACCGGCGGCCGACCAGCCGCCGGTGATCTTGAAAGCGCATGAAAGCCGCGTCGTTTCTGCCTGTGACAGTTTTAATTCTCTAACGCATCAGTCCGATCCGGCGTTTTGGGCGATTGCGACAGTTTTGCGTTTCCTCTCCAAGAGGCTGCAGGCCGCGAAGGACGGGAGCCTCCCGCGACAGTTTTAATTCTCTAAAATCACAGATTGTTGGGGCAGAATCAAAAAAAGGGCCATCGCGGCCCTTTTTTTTCGACATCACATCAGCTTAGAAAGCAAAGCACGAACAGCCCAGCGCACCCCAGAAACCCTGGAAGTCGTTCACCGGTACACTCGATTGACGCGCCTTCTCATGGCTGTGCGCATGAACCCCGCACGGCCCCGAGCACTGGTGCACGGCTGCCGCCAGCGACGGCGTGCCCACGCGCCAGTGCCCCGGCACCTTGGCCACGGGCGACCACTCCGGCAGCACTGGCACCTGTGGTGGGCCGAGGCGATCGAATTCGCCCGCCGCATACACCACCTTGCCGTCGACGATGGTCAGCACCGATTCGATGCCCTTGATCGCTTCTTCTTCGACGCTGAAGAAGTCCAGCGACAGCGCTGCCAAGTCGGCCAGTTGGCCTACCTTGATCTGCCCCTTCTTGCCCTGCTCGCTGGAGAACCAGGCGCTGCCTTGGGTGAAGAGCTGCAGTGCGGTGTCGCGGTCCAGGCCTTCCGGGTACAGCTCCATGCCACCAACGGTCTTGCCGCTAACCAGCCAGTACAGCGAAGTCCAGGGGTTGTAGCTGGACACGCGGGTGGCGTCGGTACCGGCGCCCACCGGCACGCCCATTTCGAGCATGCGCTTGATCGGTGGGGTCTGCTCGGCAGCTTTAGCGCCGTAACGGTCGACGAAGTACTCACCCTGGAAGGCCATGCGGTCCTGAATGGCGATACCACCGCCCAGGGCACGCACGCGCTCGATGTTCTGCGGGGTGATGGTTTCGGCGTGGTCGAAGAACCACGGCAGGCCGTTGAACGGGATGTCGCGGTTGACCTTCTCGAACACGTCGAGCATGCGCGTGATCGATTCGTTGTAGGTGGCGTGCAGGCGGAACGGCCAGCGTTGCTCGACCAGGTGGCGCACCACCGGCTCCAGCTCTTCTTCCATGGTCTGTGGCAGGTCCGGACGCGGCTCGAGGAAGTCCTCGAAGTCGGCGGCGGAGAACACTAGCATCTCGCCGGCGCCGTTGTGGCGCAGGAAGTCAGTACCGCTGTGCAGCTTGACGCTGGAGGTCCACTTGCGGAAGTCGTCCAGCTCTTCCTTGGGCTTCTGGGTGAACAGGTTGTAGGCGATGCGCACGGTCAGCTGGTTGTTGTCGGCCAGCGCTTGGATCACCGAGTAGTCGTCGGGGAAGTTCTGGTAGCCGCCACCGGCGTCGATGGCGCTGGTCAGGCCCAAGCGGTTCAGCTCACGCATGAACTGGCGGGTGGAGTTGACTTGGTACTCCAGCGGCAGCTTCGGCCCTTTGGCCAGGGTGGCGTAGAGGATCATTGCGTTGGGACGGGCGATCAGCATGCCGGTCGGGTTGCCGAATTTATCGCGCTGGATCTCGCCACCCGGCGGGTTCGGGGTGGTCTTGTCGTAGCCGACGGCCTTGAGCGCGGCGCGGTTGAGTAGCGCACGGTCGTACAGGTGCAGCAGGAACACTGGGGTGTCAGGGGCGGCCTGGTTGATTTCTTCCAGGGTCGGCATGCGTTTTTCAGCGAACTGGAATTCGTTCCAGCCACCGACCACGCGCACCCACTGCGGGGTGGGTGTGCGTGCCGCTTGATCCTTGAGCATGCGCAGGGCATCGGCCACCGACGGCACGCCTTCCCAGCGCAGCTCCAGGTTGTAGTTCAGACCGCCGCGGATCAGGTGCAGGTGCGAGTCGTTCAGGCCCGGGATCACCGTGCGCTGCTTCAGGTCGATGATCTGGGTGGCGCTACCCTTGTGGGCCATGGCCTCGGCGTCGTTGCCAACGGCGATGAAGCGGCCATCCTTGATGGCGACTGCAGTGGCCGTGGGCTTCTCACGGTCGACCGTGTGCAGTTTGCCGTTGAACAGAATCAGGTCGGCGGTCATGGAACCTCCTTGAATGGATGCTTGGGCGGAGCCGGCAGCGCCGGTGAAGGGCAATGCAGACCAGATCGCGCCGGCGGCACCGAGTACGGTGCTGGTGGCGAGGAACTGGCGACGAGTCTTGTCGTTGTGATCCTGGGACATATTCCACTCCGTGTGGGTGCGGCGGCGACAGGCGTAACCGCAGAGCATGCCAGCTGATAGATGGCTGAGGGTTGGACGGATGTGCGGTTGGCTATTGCTCAGCCACGCAGCCAGTTCGCACAGCGACGAGTTACCCAAGGCATGATGTAGAACACCACGGGCAAGATGACGAACACGTTGACGATCAGGTTGCTAGTGATTACGCCGCCCAGCTGCGCGAAGCGTGCGAAGAACGGGGCCAGCAGCTGCGGAATGATCATGGTCATCGGGCAAATCACGAGGTAGGTCAGCAGCGCTTGCTTCCAGCGCGGCGGTTGCCGCGCGCTGACGCTCGGCGGGGTGAACCAGAACTCTGGGTCCTCATGTACCTGGGTATGGTCGCCACCTTCGATTAGCGGCAGCACTTCCTCTACCAGCGCTTGGCGTTCCGTTGAATTGACCCAGGCCTGCAGCAGGCTGGAGTCGGCGAAGCGGACCACGGTGGTGTAATGCAAGCCACCATCGTCGGGACGGATAACGTTGACATCTAAATGACCAGGCTGGCGACGCGCAGCGCTTACCGTGCGCTTGAGCCATTGCTCGTAATTTGCCAGCGAGTCAGGACGAGCCTTGTGCTGGATAACCAAAGTAACCACGTTGCGGTTGACTGGGAGTGCGGTGTTCATCGACGTTCCTTGGGATGAGCTTGCCCGCATCCACCGTGCAATGGCGGACGGGCGGAGATTGCGATGGGGGTGCTACCCATAGCGGGTACCGACTGGCGGTGCCCGGGGCGGTCGGCTTACTTGTTGGCGTTGAAGGCGTTGTAGCTGGTCATCAGGTTGCGGTAGTCCGGGATGTGGTTGGAGCACAGCGCAGCCAGGCCTTCGATGTCATCTTCCATGGCATACATCTCCGGTCTTGAGTGGGCGTCACTTCAAATGAACCTTCAGCGCTTCGCAAGCCTGCAGCATTGCAGAGCGTACCGCCGGAACCTGGCTGACCACGTTCAGCAAGCCGTAGTCATGGATCATGCCGTTGTAGCGCACCGCAGTGACCGGAACGCCGGCTTGGTCCAGTTTGCGAGCGTAGGCTTCCCCTTCGTCACGCAGCACATCGGCACTCGCGGTCTGGACCAGTGCTGGCGGCAGGCCTTTCAACTGCTCAGTGGTAGCGCGCAGCGGCGAGGCGTAGATCTCGGCACGTTGCTTGGGGTCGGTGGTGTAGTTGTCCCAGAACCACTTCATCATGTTCTTGGTGAGGAAGTGCCCCTCGGCGTACTGGTTGTACGACGCTGTCTCGAAGTTGGCGTCGGTCACTGGCCATAGCAGCACCTGGTACTTAATGGCCGGGGTACCTTTATCCTTGGCCATCAGGCTGACCACGGCTGCCATGTTGCCGCCGACGCTGTTGCCTGCTACAGCCAGGCGCTTACCGTCGACATTGATTTCCTTGCCGTGCTCGGCCACCCATTTGGTTGCCCCGTAGGCCTGGTTGATCGCTGTCGGGTAGTGCGCTTCAGGGGACGGGGTGTAATTGACGAACACCGCCACCGCCCCGGACCCGACGACCAGATCACGCACCAGGCGCTCATGGGTCGGGAAGTCGCCGAGCACCCAGCCACCGCCGTGGAAGTACATGAACACAGGCAAGGTCCCCTTCACACCCGCCGGACGCACGATGGTCAAGCTGATGTCCTGGCCGTCGACGGTGATGGTCTTCTCGCTGACATCCGCCTCGGGCAGTGTCAGTTTTACCCCGGCCTGAGCGCCGGTCAGTACCGCGCGGGCGTCCTTCGGCGAAAGCTGCTCGATGGGTTTACCACTGCCTGAGTTCAGAACATCGAGGAATGCCTGGGTGTTGTGTTCGACGCCAGAGTCAGCGAATGCGTTACCGATCGACAAGGCAAGGAGCGAGCCAACGAGTGCTTTGGTCAAAACGTTCAATTCATATCTCCTGTTTCTGGTGAGGCGGGAAGTTAGACGGTGACGTGCAGACGGACATCGACGTTGCCACGGGTTGCGTTGGAGTACGGGCACACTTGGTGGGCCGCCTCCACCAACGCTTGTGCATCGGCTTGCTCCAGGCCTGGCAGGTTGATGTTCAGATCGATATCCAGGCCAAAGCCGCCTGGGATCTGGCCAATGCCGACCCGCGCAGTGATCGAGGCGTCGGCGGGCATGCTGCGTTTGCTCTGGCTGGCGACGAACTTCAGTGCACCGATGAAGCAGGCCGAGTAACCCGCGGCGAACAGTTGCTCAGGGTTGGTGGCATCACCACCGGCACCGCCCAATTCCTTCGGAGTGGACAGTTTCACGTCGAGGTTCTTGTCGCTGGAGATGGCTCGGCCATCACGACCACCGGTTGCGGTTGCGACTGCGGTGTAGAGAACTTTCATGGCTTTCCTTACTTTTGAATGTCTTCGGGAACAGGATGCGAGCGCCTGACCCGAACAGCGCTGGGCACTGGAAACCCCCAGAGGTTCCAGGCCAGGCTCGTTGACTCGGTTCAGTCGACTGCGCACCCTTCGCAAGTCTGTAAACAGCCCCCAGGGCAGGGGCTGGCGATGGCTCAGACAGATGCAGCGACAGGCGCCAAGGTGGGGCCATGCTGAACGCGCTCAGGCGCCTTGTGCACCATGGTGTAGGCGTAGTCGACGCCCATGCCATATGCGCCAGAATGTTCCTTTACCAGTTCCATTACGGCGTCGTAGGTGTCGCGGTTCTTCCAGTCCCGTTGCCATTCCAGCAGCACCTGCTGCCAGGTCACCGGCACCACGCCGGCCTGGATCATGCGCTGCATGGCGTAATCGTGGGCTTCCTTGGTGGTGCCGCCGGAGGCGTCTGCGACCATATAGATTTCATAGCCGGCATCGTTCATTGCCGACAGGGCGAAGGTGGCGTTGCAGACCTCGGTCCACAAGCCGGAGACGATGATCTTGTTGCGGCCATTTCGCTTGAGTGCGTCACGCACCTTCTGGTCATCCCAGGAGTTCATCGAGGTGCGCTCCAGCAGCGGGGCGTCCGGGAACACAGCGAGCAGCTCGGGGTAGGTGTGGCCTGAGAAGCTGTGTGTCTCGACCGTGGTGAAGGTGGTGGGGATATTAAAAATCTTCGCGGCCTTGGCCAGGCCAACGGTGTTGTTCTTGAGTGTTTGCCGATCAATGCTCTGAACGCCGAAGGCCATCTGTGGCTGCTGATCGATGAAGATCAGTTGGCTGTTAAGCGGGGTCAGGACTTCAGTCTTAGGATTGCTCATTGTTGTTTCCTTTCAGTTTGATGAAGTTCAATCGCACCCGTTTCGGGGCCCGCACGTTGCAGGCATCACCGTAGCCACGAGTGCTCGCCTCAGCGTCATTGCTTGAGGACGAGCAAAAGATAACGAAACAAAGCGCCTGTCGGTGGCGCACTTTTGCGCCTCTACCGGCTCATTTTTGCGCCATGGAATACGCAGCCACGCTGCTAGCATTCGCCTTTCCATTCGGATCAAGCCGGTCCGTCATGTGCAGGAGAATGCAATGGCAGCTTCACAACCGTTCAACAAGCAGACCGCCTACTGGGGCGTTTCCTGGGAGGAGGCGTATGGCTATCCGCAGGCACGGCGGGTAGGGAACGAGATCTACGTATCAGGTCAATTCAACCATGATGAGGAAGGTCATCTGGTAGCCCCGGCGCCGCTGAACGCCGACGGTAAGCCCAGTGATTTCTCTTCGATGGGAGAGCAGATGCGGGTCTCTTACGACAACATTTCGAAGCTGCTCGCCTTGTATGGTGCAACTATGCAAGATGTTGTCGAGGAAACGCTTTATGTGCTGGATATGGACGCGGCATTCGCGGTGGTCGGCAAAGTGCGCAAGGCGGCCTATGGCACTGAGCGGCCTCAGTGCGCGAGCAATATCATTGGGGTGTCGAGACTTGCCCAGCGTCCGCAGCTGATTGAGATCGTGTGCAAGGCGGTGATTGGCGCCCGAGACATCTGAGCTGCACTCCCGGTTGCGATCTAGGTGGCCGGGAGTATCAATTGCCCCTCGACCAAGGGCTTTTGACTGGCCACGGCAGCGGCGCAGAAGGTCATGAATGCTTTGACCCGCCACGACTTTCGAATGTCCTGGTGAGTCAGTAGCCACAACTCATCCTGAAGCTCTGGCACCACCGGGCCGGCGCGTACCAACCCTGGGGTTATGTCGCCCAACATGCAGGGAAGGAATCCAAATCCCAGACCCGCCGCGATTGCAGTGCTTGCTGCTGCAACAGAATCGGTGCGGTACGCTATGTGCTCAGCAGCGACTCTGCTTTCGACATAGCTTGTCGCCTTCAAACCGCAGAGCGCTGAGGAGTATGACACCCATGCCTGGCCCTCTTCGAAAAGGGGCAAGGCCGTCATCTGCTTGGCGCAGCAGTAAGGTGCCCAGGCAATGTTCGCCAGTTTACGTCCCACCAGGCTTTCTGCAGGTTTTCTCGTCGCTCGAATCGCGATATCCGATTCATCCCGGGCGAGGCTAAGGGTTTCATTGCCCACCAGTACCTCGATGGTGATCCCCTCGTTCAGGGCCTTGAAGTCCGCGATGATGGGGGTGAAGAAGTACAGCAGCAGCGAGTCGCTGGTGGTAATTCTAAGTTTCCCGAGGGGGCCTTGGCCTGAACGTGAAACACGCCGCGTGACGCTGACGATATCCAGCTCCACTCGCTCGGCGAGTGCTCGCAATTCAGCACCCTCGGCGGTGAGCAGATACCCTGATTTGCGGTGATCGAACAGCGCGATGCCGAGCGTTCGCTCAACTTGAGCAACTCGGCGCGAAACGGTGGATACATTGATGCCAAGCTTCTTGGCCGTAGCCGAACGATTGCCGCAATCACTGAGCGTCTTGATGATGCGCAAGTCGTCCCACGAGAGCTGATTGACAGCCTCGCCTACGTCCCACTTCGTCCCATCAGGGGCGGCCGGAGCTTTTTCAGTTGGCGATTTCACACAGTTCGTTCCAGATTCGGAGGCGCTGATGATACGAGAAGGGGTTGGGTGAAGCAGCCATATTGTTTTGGCGATCGGTTGAAAACTATTGTGCCGACTGGCTGCTATGGGTCGATTCTGTTGAAAAAGTAGCTCCCCTGTCTGGCCTTCCAGCGATTCACCCCGGCATTTTGGGTAATCGCGACAGTTTTGCGATTTCTCTCAACGAGGCTGCAGACCGCGAAATTCTTGACCCTCCTGCGACAGTTTTAATTCTCTAAATCCAGGGGTTGGCTTGCTGCCAGGGCTTTGTACCGGCGGGGGCTGTGCGCTTGAGCGTCGTAGCTAACAGGTCGAACTCTTGCGCGCGCGGATGGGTCCGACGCCATACCAGCCCGATGCGCCGATGTTCATCACCACGCAACGGCTTCACGGTCAATCGTGCGCTGTCGGCATTGATGGCCGCCAAGGCTGGCAGCAACGTACAACCACGACCGGCGGCGACCAGATGTTGCAGGGTTTCCAGGCTGGTGGCCCGGCAGTCCGCCGAGTCACCTGCCTGAACCTCACTCATGCCGCATGCTTGCAGAGCCTGCCCACGCAGACAATGACCATCGGTGAGCAGCAACAACTTCAGCTCGCTCAATGCCTCGACCGCCACATCGGTGCCGGCGCCAAGCTTATGCCCCAACGGCAGTGCCGCCCAAAAAGGCTCATCGAACAGCACACGCTCATCATAGGCTTCAGGATCGAGCAGTCGCGGCCCACCCTGCACGGCCGCTTCGCATCGCAGACACTCCGCAGACCCCGACATCGTCTGATAGAGCGGCCGAGGGAGTGCCAGCAATGCGCTGTCGATGGACTGATCGTTGAGCCGCTCGCACAAGTCAGCGGTAAAGCTCTCCTGTATTACCAACTGCAATTTGGGATGGGCGGCTTCTACGGCCTCCAATAGATGCGGCAAGTAATAGGGCGCCAAGGTCGGGATGATGCCCAGGGTAAGAATGCCTTCCAGCGGGTCACGGCGCGCACGGGTCAGGGCAAGAATGGTGTCGGCTTCGGCAAGGATATGCCGTGCGCGCTCGACGATCTGCTCTCCACTGGGCGTGAGGGTGAATTTCTTGGCGTTGCGGTCCACCAACACCTGGCCAAGGTAGTTCTCCAGCTTGCGCAATTGAGTGGACAACGTGGATTGAGTGACATGACAGGCGTCGGCGGCACGGCCGAAGTGACGGTGCTCCGCCAGCGCGACGAGATAACGGAGTTCGCGTAAGGTCATCAACATATCCTTGGAAAAGCGCGCAGCAGAGTTGGCTTCCAGATTGGTTCGCCAAAAGCGATTTTACTTTTTGTAATAGATGGGTGGGTTTCAACTAGAGCAGCAAGGCTGCCAAACAGGGTCTACACAGTGAAATTAAAAAAAGTCATGACCTGCATTGAAATAAATTTCGCCACACTTATTACAAACGATAGTTCAGCACTCCCGTAAGGAGACGTTGAACCACTAACCCGTCCGCAGCGTCACCTTAAGCGTGTTTCTCGAATTGGCATCAGTCAGGTTATCAATCGGTCCCGTTTATAACCTCAATTGTTCGCTTTACGGTGCGCAATTAAAGTTTGTATTGAGTATGCACCCAAGTTACTTCCCTACCTGACTCGATGCCAGTTTCCAGACCAGGTTATTGATTGGCCTGATTTACACTCTTACAAGGATTAAGCCCCCATGCGCATGAAACAGCTGCCCTTGGCGATTGCCCTGATAGTTGGCTTTTCACCCATTGTTCACGCCGATAATACCGGCGCCGCCTCTTTGGCTGGCAAGCACGAACAGATGACCAACAGGGATTGGTGGCCAAATCGCCTGGATCTTTCCTTGTTGCGACAACACAATCCGGCCTCCAGCCCTGCCGACGCTGATTTCAACTATGCCAAGGCGTTCAACAGCCTTGACTTGAGTGCGGTGAAAAAGGATATCGCTGCAACCTTGACCCAGTCGCAAGACTGGTGGCCAGCGGACTATGGCAACTATGGTCCGTTCTTTATCCGTATGGCCTGGCACAGCGCCGGTACCTACCGCGCGATGGACGGCCGTGGTGGTTCCGACGGTGGTCAACAGCGTTTCGACCCGCTCAACAACTGGCCTGATAACGTCAGCCTCGATAAAGCACGGCGCTTGTTGTGGCCTGTGAAAGAAAAATACGGCGCGAGTATTTCCTGGGGCGACCTGATGGTGCTGGCGGGCACCGTGGCGATGGAATCGATGGGGATGAAAACCTACGGCTTTGCTGGCGGTCGTGAAGATGACTGGGAGCCTGATCTGGTCTATTGGGGCCCTGAAAGCACCTGGCTCGGTGATGAGCGCTACCACGGCAAGCGTGAGCTGCAAAAGCCGTTGGCTGCCGTGCAAATGGGGCTTATCTACGTGAACCCGGAAGGTCCGAATGGCAAGCCGGATCCGCTGGCTGCCGCCAAGGACATTCGCGATACGTTTGCGCGCATGGGCATGAACGACGAAGAAACGGTTGCACTGATCGCCGGTGGTCACACCTTCGGCAAGGCGCACGGTGCGCACAAGCCTGAAGGCTGCCTGGGCGCAGACCCTGCCAGCGCACCTACCGAGCAACAAGGCTTGGGCTGGAAAAGTACCTGCGGTAAAGGAAACGCGGAAGACACCATCACCAGCGGCCTGGAAGGTGCGTGGACCTCAAGTCCTGTGAATTTCACCAATCAGTACCTGGCCAACCTCTTCGGCTGGACATGGGTTCAGACCAAGAGCCCGGCAGGTGCAATCCAGTGGATTCCGTCCGATCCATCCGCTGCGGTCATGGTTCCCGACGCACACGTCAAAGACAAGCGTCATGCACCCATCATGTTCACCACTGACCTTGCGCTGCGTTTCGATCCCGCTTACGAGAAAGTTGCGCGTCGCTTCCTGGACAACCCCAAGGAATTCGAACTTGCCTTTGCCAAGGCCTGGTTCAAGCTGACTCACCGTGACCTCGGCCCACGTACCCACTACCTGGGGGCCGATGTACCCAAGGAAGACCTGATCTGGCAAGACCCGATCCCGGCGCTGGACCATAAGCTGATCGACACCAAGGACATCGAAGCGCTCAAGGCCAAGGTACTCGCTTCGGGTCTCAATACCGGCGAGTTGGTGCGTACTGCCTGGGCCTCGGCTTCTTCGTTCCGAGGTTCCGACATGCGCGGTGGCGCCAACGGTGCACGTGTGCGTCTTGCCCCGCAGAAAGACTGGAACGCCAACAACCCGGCCGAACTGAGCAAAGTGCTCGCCACGTTGGAAGCTATCCAGAAGGACTTCAACAGCAACCTCAAAGGCGGCAAGAACGTCTCGCTTGCTGACCTGATTGTGATCTCGGGTTCTGCAGCGATTGAGTCTGCCGCGAAGAAAGGGGGTTACAACGTTCAAGTCCCGGTCACCCTGGGTCGTATGGACACTACCCAGGACAAGACTGACGTCAATTCCTTTGCGGTGCTGGAACCCAAGGCTGATGGTTTCCGTAACTACTACAGCGCTGACGCTCGCCTCTCACCGACCGAAATGCTGGTCGACAAGGCCAGCTTGTTGACCCTCACTGCACCGGAAATGACAGTGCTTGTCGGTGGCATGCGAGCGCTCGGGGCGAATACCGACGGTAGTAAAAATGGCGTGCTCACTACGCGTCCTGGCACATTGTCCAACGACTTCTTCGTCAACCTGATGGACATGTCGACTGTTTGGTCGAAGTCTTCTACCGAGGGCTTGTATGAAGGTCGCGACCGCAAGACTGGCGAGGTCAAGTGGTCAGCCACGCCAGTCGACCTGGTATTCGGTTCCAACTCGGAGCTGCGTGCGGTCTCCGAGTTCTATGCCGCCAGCGATGCCAAGGAAAAGTTCGTCAAGGACTTCGCCAAAGCATGGACCAAGGTCATGAACCTCGACCGTTTCGATATCTGATCGAACGCTCAAGTCGGTGTTTGAGAGCCCCGTGTGAAGGGCCCTCTCGCTGCTAAACACCTGTGAAGCCCTCGCGAATCACTGATTTTCGGGGGCTTTTTCTCGAAGGTGGTTATGGCCCCGAGTCGTTCGAGCTGTGTCACTTTTTATGGCGAAGCAGAAGGGAGACACCACACCCAGGGTCTGCGCGAGCTCCCGGAAGTAATTCAGATGGCGCAGCTCAATGATACCTAAAAGGTATTGTTTCCGACCCAACAGATATTGGACTGCCTGCCATTGCTGACGCAAGCTCATACCCTGTGGATAACCAGACCCTGTGGATATCCTCCAGCAAGAACAAAAAGAGGGCAGCCCGTGAGCAGCCACCTGTTGAGCGAGCGCAGCTGCGTGTTTGAGCGCGCCGATCCTTATGCCGTGTCCGAATACGTCAACCAGCATGTCGGTGGTCACAGCCTGCGCCTGCCCAGGACCGGTGACCTGCAGGCCAGCATCAATCATCGCAAGTTCGCCAGCCTCGACCTGTGTCGCCTGAGCTACGGGGGCAAGGCGCGGATCACCTCGCCGGCGTTGGGCACCCTGTTTCACTTGCAGATCCTGCTCCAGGGGCATTGCCTGTCCAGTTTTCGTGGCAACGAACACCACTATGTGCCCGGTGAACTGTTGCTGATCAACCCGGACGATCCGGTCGACCTGACCTATTCGGCCGACTGCGAGAAATTCATTCTCAAGCTGCCGGTGGGGTTGCTGGAACAAGCCTGTGTGGAACAACGCTGGCAGGTGCCCGATGGCGGTATCCGCTTCACCAGCGCGCGTCATGTCACCGGTGAGCTGGAAGGCTTTATCGGCCTGCTTGGGCTGATCTGCGCCGAAGCCGAATCCGTCGACTCGTTGCCGCAGGTGCAAGAGCACTATGGGCGCATCGTCGCCAGCAAGCTGCTCAGCCTGCTCGGCAACAATGTCCAGCGCGGCGAGCCGGCGGTACAGATGCATTCGTTCGAGCAACTGGCGGAGTACATCGACAGCCATTTGCAGCAGGACATCAGCGTCACCCAGTTGATGGAGGTGGCGCGGGTCAGTGAGCGCACGCTGTATTCACTGTTCGAGCGCCATGCCGGCCAGTCGCCCAAAGGCTATGTGCGCCAGCGCAAGCTGGAGCGAATCCATGCAGCCCTGCAGGACCCGGCCAGCCCGGTGCGCAATGTCACCGAGATCGCCCTGGACTATGGCTTCCTGCACCTGGGACGCTTTGCCGAAAGCTACCGCCAGCGCTTCGGCGAGCTGCCTTCGGTCACCTTCAAGCGCTACCGCTGACCCTCTGTCCTGCGTTGCGCAAACTGGATAGCGATTCGCAGGAAACGGCTATTGGCTCTTTTGCACTGCTCCTAACCTGAGGCTGCGAACCCTGCCCGGCAGGTTCGCCCCCCAGGTTCGGATAACAACAACAAAAGAGACACGCCTCATGCGAACGATCGATATCAATAGCCTGGTCGATCAGGCGAAGTTCAATTCCTTTCACTGGCGTGTGCTGTTCTGGTGCGCGCTGATCATCATCTTCGACGGCTACGACCTGGTCATCTATGGCGTGGTACTGCCGGCGTTGATGCAAGAGTGGGGCATGACCCCGCTGCAGGCTGGCGCCCTGGGCAGCTATGCACTGTTCGGCATGATGTTCGGGGCCCTGGTGTTCGGCCCGCTGTCGGACCGGATCGGGCGCAAGAAAGCCATCATGATCTGCGTGATCCTGTTCAGCGGTTTCACCGTGCTCAACGGCTTTGCCCGCAACCCCACGGAATTCGGAATCTGTCGCTTCCTGGCGGGGCTCGGGATCGGCGGGGTGATGCCCAACGTCGTGGCACTGATGAACGAATACGCGCCCAAGCGCATGCGCAGCACCCTGGTGGCGATCATGTTCAGCGGCTACTCGGTGGGCGGCATGCTCTCGGCGGGCCTGGGCATGCTGCTGTTGCCGGCGTTCGGCTGGCAGTCGGTGTTCTATGTGGCGGTCATCCCCTTGCTGGTGCTGCCGTTGATCCTGCGTTTTTTGCCCGAGTCCCTGGGCTTTCTGGTGCGCCAGGGCCGTACCGAGCAAGCCGGCCAGTTGCTGCAGCGGGTGGAGCCCAGCTACCAGCCGCAGGCCGGCGATCGCCTGGAAGTGCTGACCGGCGTCGCCCAGGGTGGCTCGGTGCCGCAGCTGTTTCGCGAGGGCCGGGCGCTGAGCACGCTGATGCTCTGGGTGGCGTTCTTCTGCTGCCTGTTGATGGTCTACGCCCTCAACTCCTGGTTGCCGAAACTGATGAACAACGCCGGTTACGGCCTGGGTTCGAGCCTGGCGTTCCTGCTGGTGCTCAACTTCGGGGCGATCTTTGGCGCGGTAGGCGGTGGCTGGATCGGTGACCGCTTCAGGCTCGATCGGGTACTGGTGGTGTTCTTCGCCATCGCCGCGCTGTCGATCAGCCTGCTGGGTTTCAAGAGCCCGACGCCAGTGCTGTACCTGTTGATCGCCATTGCCGGGGCGACCACGATCGGTACGCAAATCCTGGCCTACGCCTGCGTGGCCCAGTACTACCCGATGGGCATTCGTTCCACCGGGCTTGGCTGGGCCTCGGGGATCGGACGTAGCGGGGCGATTGTCGGGCCGCTGTTGGGAGGAATGCTGCTGGGCATCCAATTGCCGCTGGCGCTGAACTTCATGGCCTTTGCGGTACCGGGTGCGGTGGCGGCGGTGGCGATGATGGTGTTTGCCAGCCGGGGCGCGCTGAAGGCCGGGGCCGGGGTGCAGTCGGCAGCCTGATCGCCCTCATCGCAGGCTCCGCCAGCGCCCACTGTAGGAGCTGGCGAAGCCTGCGATACAGGCGCCGCCGAATAAACGTCAAAACAACAATAACAAGAGCGCACGTACCATGAACAACCTCCGTCCAACCGGGTTGCTGTCTTTGCTCGCCCTGAGTTTCACCGCCCAGGCCGCCGAACCTGATTTCTTCAAGGACGCCACCGCCACCCTGCAGGCGCGTAACTACTACTTCAGCCGCGACTTCTCCGGCATCGTCGGCGCCAACCAGCAGTCCAAGGCCGAGGAGTGGGGCCAGGGTTTCATCCTCAACGTCAAATCCGGCTATACCCCGGGCGTGATCGGCGTCGGTGTCGATGCCATTGGCCTGCTGGGCCTGAAGCTCGACAGCAGCCCGGACCGTACCGGCACCGGCCTGTTGCCGGTACAGGATGATGGCCGTGCGGCGGATGAATACAGCCGGGCCGGCGCCACCTTGAAAGTGCGCTATTCGAAGACCGAGCTGAAGGTCGGCGAGTTGCAGACCAACCTGCCGATCCTGCAGTACAACGACTCGCGCCTGCTGCCGCCCACCTACCAGGGCGCCAGCATCAGTTCGAGCGAGATCGACGGCCTGACCCTGCAGGCCGGCCACTTGAGTTCCACCAGCCTGCGCAACGAGGCGGGCGATGAAAAACTGATCGCCATGCTCGGCCACCTGCCCCAGCGCCAGGCCGATAGCGATGCTTTCAATTTCGCCGGCGGCGACTACAGCTTCAACGCCAACCGCAGCACCTTGAGCCTCTGGTATGGCCGCCTGGAAGATATCTACCAGCAGGGCTTCGTCGGCCTCAAGCACAGCCAGCCGGTGGGTGACTGGGTGCTGGGCGCCAACCTGGGTTACTTCACGGCCAGCGAGGAGGGCGAAAGCCGTATCGGTGACATCGACAACCAGGCGTTCTACTCATTGCTCTCGGCCAAGCGCGGCGGGCATACCTTCAGCGTCGGTTATCAGGGGATCTATGGCGACGATGCCTTTCCCCGGGTGTTCCCGAACATTTCGCCACTGGGCAACGAAGTGCCGACCTATGAGTTCGCCTTTGCCGACGAGCGCTCCTGGCAGGTGCGTTACGACTACGACTTCGTCGCCATGGGCATTCCGGGGCTGACGGCGACGGTGCGCTACCTGACGGGCAACAATGTCGACACCGGGCAGGGCTTCGAGGGCAAGGAGCACGAGCGCGACCTGGACCTGGGGTATGCGGTGCAGAGCGGGGTGTTCAAGGGGCTGGGGATACGTGTGCGCAATGCCATGGCGCGCTCGAACTACCGTTCGGACATTGATGAGAACCGACTGATTCTGACCTACACCTGGACCTTGTTGTAAGGCTTGGCGGCGCTATCGCGGGGCAAGCCCGCTCCTACAGGGTTATCCACAATCCCGGTGGGAGCGGGCTTGCCCCGCGATGCGTTTGGTAACACACCGCCCATCCCCCGATTGGTCCACAAGCGCTGCGATCGCTTAGACTCCGAGGATAACTACAACGAGTGTCCTGGTATGGAGAGTCCCCTGCTCAGCGAGCGCAGCCGGGTTTTCGATCGTGCCGATCCTTATGCCGTGTCGACCTACGTCAATCAGCATGTGGGCGTGCACCACATCCGCCTGCCGCAAAACGGGCATCCCGAGGCGTGCCTCGACCACCGCAAGTTCGCCAGCCTCGATCTGTGCCGGATCAGCTACGGTGGCGAAGTGCGGGTGATGTCGGCCGCCCTGGAAAACGTCTTCCACCTGCAGATCCTGCTGCGTGGCCATTGCCTGTGGCGCCGCGGTCGCGCCGAACGCTTGCTCGGCCCTGGCGAGCTGCTGCTGATCAATCCGGACGAGCCGGTCGACCTGGCCTACTCGGCCGACTGCGAAAAGTTCATCCTCAAACTGCCCAACCGCCTGCTCGAAAGCGTCTGCGATGAACAACGCTGGCAACGCCCGGGGGAGGGCGTGCGTTTCGTCCAGAACCACTACCAGTTGCTGGCGCTGGAAGGGTTCTCAGGGTTGTTGGCGATGGTCTGCCATGAAGCCGAAGCCAGTGAACCGCTGCTGCGGGTACAGGAACACTACAGCCAGATTGTTGCCAGCAAGTTACTGACCCTGATGCCGACCAACATCAGCCGCGAGGCACCGGGTGGGCCGGCGGCATCGTTCGAGCGGATCGCCGAATTCATCGACAGCCACCTCAAGCAGGACATCGCCAGCGAACAACTGGCCCGCCAGGCCAGCATGAGCCTGCGTTCGCTCTACGCCCTGTTCGAACGCAACGCCGGCACCACGCCGAAGATGTACATCCGCCAGAAAAAACTCGAGCGCATCCGCGCCAGCCTCAGCGACCCGCAGTGCACGGTGCGCAACATCACCGAACTGGCCATGGACTACGGCTTCGTCCACCTGGGCCGCTTCTCGGAACACTACAAGTCGCTGTTCGGCGAACTGCCCTCCGATACCCTCAAGCGTCGTTCCTGACACTTTGCAGAAAACGGATAAAGGTCTGCACAAAGCGGATATTTGCCGTGCCCCTCGCTCCCTAACCTGACATGGCCTGACCACAATAACAACGGAGGCCCCGGCCATGTCCCTGGGATTCGATTACCTTAATGCCCTGCTTGAAGAAGATCAGGAGAAGGGCGTCTTTCGCTGCAAGCGCGAGATGTTCACCGACCCCCGTCTGTTCGAACTGGAAATGAAACACATCTTCGAAGGCAACTGGCTGTACCTTGCCCACGAAAGCCAGATTCCTGAAAAGAACGACTACCTCACCACCACCATGGGGCGCCAGCCGATCTTTATCGCGCGCAACAAGGATGGGGTGCTCAATGCGTTCCTCAATGCCTGCAGCCACCGCGGTGCGATGCTCTGCCGGCACAAGAGCGGTAACCGCTCGTCCTACACCTGCCCGTTCCACGGCTGGACCTTCAACAACTCCGGCAAGCTGCTCAAGGTCAAGGATCCGGTGGATGCCGGCTACCCAGCCAGCTTCAACTGCGAAGGCTCCCACGACCTGACCAAGGTCGCCCGTTTCGAGTCCTACCGTGGTTTCCTGTTCGGCAGCCTGAATCCGGACGTGGTGCCGCTGGTGGAGCACCTGGGCGAGTCGGCCAAGATCATCGACATGATCGTCGACCAGTCACCGGAAGGCCTGGAAGTGCTGCGCGGCTCTTCGTCCTACATCTACGAAGGCAACTGGAAGCTGACCGCCGAGAACGGTGCCGACGGCTACCACGTCAGCGCCGTGCACTGGAACTACGCCGCCACCCAGAACCAGCGCAAGCAGCGCGAGGCGGGCAGTGAAGTGAAAACCATGAGCGCTGGCGGCTGGGCCAAGAGCGGGGGTGGTTTCTACTCCTTCGACAAAGGGCACCTGCTGCTCTGGACCCGCTGGGCCAACCCCGAGGATCGTCCGCTGTTCGAGCGCCGTGACGAGCTGGCCGCCGACTTCGGCCAGGCCCGCGCCAACTGGATGATCGAGAACTCGCGCAACTTGTGCCTGTACCCGAACGTGTACCTGATGGACCAGTTCAGCTCGCAGATCCGCATCGCCCGGCCGATCGCCGTGGACAAGACCGAGATCACCATCTACTGCATCGCGCCCAAGGGCGAGAGCGATGAAGCACGCGCCCAGCGCATCCGTCAGTACGAAGACTTCTTCAACGTCAGTGGCATGGCCACCCCGGACGACCTGGAAGAATTCCGCTCCTGCCAGATGGGCTACCAGGGCGGGCGTGGATGGAACGACATGTCCCGTGGTGCCACGCACTGGGTCGACGGCGCCGATGCCGCCGCCCAGGAAATCGACCTGCACCCGCAAATGAGCGGCGTGCGTACCGAAGATGAAGGCCTGTTCGTGCTGCAACACAAGTACTGGCAGGAAACCATGCTCAAGGCGCTTGCCGACGAGCAGCAACTGATCCCTGTGGAGGCCGTGCAATGAGCATTTCCTTCGAGCAAGTGCGCGATTTCCTCTACGAAGAAGCGCGCTACCTGGACGACAGCCAGTGGGACAGCTGGCTGGAGTGCTACGCCGCCGACGCCACCTTCTGGATGCCGGCCTGGGACGACAACGACCAGCTTACCGAAGACCCGCAACGGGAAATCTCGCTGATCTGGTACGGCAACCGTGGCGGCCTGGAAGACCGCGTATTCCGGATCAAGACCGAACGCTCCAGTGCGACCATGCCCGACACCCGGACCTCGCACAACATCAGCAACATCGAACTGCTGGAACAGAACGATGGCGTCTGCAAGGTGCGCTTCAACTGGCACACCCTGAGCTTTCGCTACAAGACAGTGGACAGTCACTTCGGCACCAGCTTCTACACCCTGGATGTACGCGGCGAGCGGCCGCTGATCAAGGCCAAGAAGGTCGTGCTCAAGAACGACTACGTACGTCAGGTCATCGACGTTTACCACATCTGAATCCAGCTTTCTGCGAGGTGTGCCATGCACAAGATCGCCTTGAATTTCGAGGACGGGGTCACCCGTTTCATTGACGCCACCGCCGACGAGACCGTGGCCGATGCCGCCTACCGCCAGGGCATCAACATTCCACTGGACTGCCGCGACGGCGCCTGCGGTACCTGCAAGTGCTTTGCCGAGGCCGGTCGCTACGACCTGGGCCAGGAATACATCGAAGACGCCTTGAGCGAGGAAGAAGCCACCCAGGGTTACGTGCTGACCTGCCAGATGCGCGCCGAGAGCGATTGCGTGGTGCGGGTGCCGGCCTCGTCACAGGTGTGCAAGACCGAACAGTCCAGCTACCAGGCCAGCATCAGTGCCGTGCGCCAGCTGTCCGACAGCACCATCGCCCTGTCGATCAAGGGCGAGGCCCTGAGCCGCCTGGCGTTCCTGCCGGGGCAGTACGTCAACCTCGGCGTGCCCGGCAGCGAGCAGACCCGTGCCTACTCCTTCAGTTCGTTGCAGAAGGATGGCGAGGTCAGCTTCCTGATCCGCAACGTGCCAGGCGGTTTGATGAGCAGCTTCCTCACCGGCCTGGCCAAGGCCGGCGACAGCATGACCCTGGCCGGCCCGTTGGGCAGTTTCTACCTGCGCGATATCCGCCGTCCGCTGCTGTTGCTGGCCGGTGGCACGGGGCTGGCGCCGTTCACCGCGATGCTGGAAAAGATCGCCGAAGAGGGCAGTGAGCATCCGCTGCACCTGATCTACGGCGTGACCAACGACTTCGACCTGGTCGAACTGGACCGCCTGCAGGCCTTTGCCGAGCGCATCCCCAACTTCAGTTTCAGCGCCTGTGTCGCCAACCCCGAGAGCCAGCATCCGCTCAAGGGTTACGTGACCCAGCACATCGAGCCACGCCACCTCAACGAAGGCGACGTTGATGTGTACCTGTGCGGCCCACCACCGATGGTCGAGGCGGTCAGCCAGTACATCCGCGAACAGGGCATCACCCCGGCGAACTTCTACTACGAAAAATTCGCCGCCGCCGCTGCCTGAAGCCGATTTACGGGGCCGGGCGCATCGTGCGGGTACGGTCGGTCCCTTTTTTATTCGAGGTTGTCATGCACAACAGATTCGACAACAAGATCGCGCTGGTCACCGGCGCGGCGCAGGGCATCGGCCGCCGTCTGTGCGAGCGTCTGCTCGAAGAAGGCGCAACCCTGGTGGCGGTGGACCGCTCGGAGCTGGTTCACGAACTGCAAGGCGAGGGCGTGCTGACCCTGACCGCCGACCTTGAGCAACACAGCGATTGCAGCCGGGTCATGGCGGCGGCGGTGGAGCGCTTCGGCCGGCTCGATGTGCTGGTCAACAACGTCGGCGGCACCATCTGGGCCAAGCCCTTCGAACACTACGAGGCGGCACAGATCGAGGCCGAAGTGCGGCGCTCGCTGTTCCCCACCCTGTGGTGCTGCCATGCGGCGCTGCCGTACATGCTCGAGCAGGGCAGCGGGGCGATCGTCAACGTTTCTTCGATCGCCACCCGCAGCGTCAATCGCGTCCCTTACGGCGCGGCCAAGGGCGGCGTGAATGCGCTGACCGCCTGCCTGGCCTTCGAAACTGCCGGCCGCGGTGTGCGGGTCAATGCCACGGCACCCGGTGGCACCGAGGCACCGGCACGGCGGGTGCCGCGCAACAGCGCCGAGCAGAGTGCCGAGGAGAAAGTCTGGTACCAGCAGATCGTCGACCAGACCCTCGACAGCAGCCTGATGAAGCGCTACGGCAACCTCGACGAGCAGGTTGGCGCCATCCTTTTCCTGGCCTCCGACGAGGCTTCCTACATCACCGGCACGGTCCTGCCGGTCGGTGGCGGCGACCTCGGTTGAACCCCTGGAGAACCTCGATGAGTCATCCCCTGATTGAACGCATCTCGACCCTGATCGTCGACTTGCCCACCATTCGCCCGCACAAGCTGGCGATGCACACCATGCAGCAGCAGACCCTGGTGATCATCCGCCTGCACTGCTCCGACGGCATCGAAGGCCTGGGCGAGGCCACCACCATCGGTGGCCTGGCCTACGGCAACGAAAGCCCGGAAAGCATCAAGCAGAACATCGACAGCTATTTCGCACCGCTGCTGATCGGCCAGGACGCCAGCAACATCAACGCCGCCATGCAGCGCCTGGACAAGGTGATCAAAGGCAACACCTTCGCCCGCTCCGGTATCGAAAGCGCCTTGCTCGATGCCCAGGGCAAGCGCCTGGGGCTGCCGGTCAGCGAACTGCTGGGCGGGCGTGTGCGCGACAGCCTGGAAGTGGCCTGGACCCTGGCCAGTGGCGACACTGCACGCGACATCGCCGAAGCCGAACAGATGCTCGACCTGCGCCGTCACCGCATCTTCAAGCTGAAGATCGGTGCCAACGAAGTGGCCCACGACCTGCGCCATGTGATCGCGATCAAGCAGGCCCTGGGCGACCGCGCCAGCGTGCGTGTCGACGTCAACCAGTACTGGGACGAATCCCAGGCGATTCGCGCCTGCCAGGTGCTGGGCGACAACGGCATCGACCTGGTCGAGCAGCCGATCTCGCGCATCAACCGTGCCGGCCAGGTGCGCCTGAACCAGCGCAGCCCGGCGCCGATCATGGCCGACGAGTCGATCGAAAGCGTCGAGGACGCCTTCAGCCTGGCCGCCGACGGTGCCGCCAGCATCTTCGCCCTGAAGATCGCCAAGAACGGCGGCCCGCGCGCCGTGCTGCGCACTGCGCAAATCGCCGAGGCTGCCGGCATTGCCCTGTATGGCGGGACCATGCTCGAAGGCTCGATCGGCACCCTGGCCTCGGCCCATGCCTTCCTCACCCTGCGCCAGCTGACCTGGGGTACCGAGTTGTTCGGCCCGTTGCTGCTGACCGAAGAGATCGTCGTCGAGGCGCCGGTGTACCGAGATTTTGCCCTGCATGTGCCGCGCACCCCCGGCCTGGGCCTGACCCTGGACGAAGAGCGCCTGGCGTTCTTCAGCCGCAAGTAAGGAGAGACGCCATGTTGTTCCACGTGAAGATGACAGTGAAGTTGCCCCTCGACATGGACCCGGCCCTGGCCGCCCGGCTCAAGGCGGACGAGAAAGAACTGGCCCAGCGCCTGCAGCGCGAAGGCCAGTGGCGCCACCTGTGGCGCATCGCCGGGCACTACGCCAACTACAGCGTGTTCGACCTGCCCAGCGTCGAGGCCCTGCACGACACCCTGATGCAGCTGCCGCTGTTCCCCTACATGGACATCGAGATCGACGGCCTGTGCCGCCACCCGTCTTCGATCCACAGCGACGATCGCTGAACCCTGAACGCCGATAACAACAATTCGAGGTACCTGTCATGACCGTGAAGATTGCTCACACTGCCGATATCCAGAAATTCTTCGAAGAAGTCAGTGGCCTGAACAACGACCTGGGCAGCCCACGCCTGAAACTGCTGACCAACCGCATCGTCAACGATGTGGCGCGCATCATCGAAGACCTGCAAGTGACCCCCGACGAATTCTGGAAGGCGGTGGATTACCTCAACCGCCTGGGTGCCCGCCAGGAAGCCGGCCTGCTGGTCGCCGGCCTTGGCGTCGAGCACTACCTGGACCTGCAACTGGATGCCCAGGATGCCGAGGCCGGCATCACCGGTGGCACCCCACGGACCATCGAAGGCCCGCTGTATGTCGCCGGCGCGCCGATGGCCGAAGGCGAAGTGCGGATGGACGATGGCCGCGACCCGGGCACCGTGATGTTCCTCCAGGGCCGCGTGCTGGACGACAAGGGCCAGCCGGTGGCCGGTGCGGTGGTCGACCTGTGGCATGCCAACACCCAGGGTACTTACTCGTACTTCGACAGCACCCAGTCCGACTACAACCTGCGCCGCCGTATCGTCACCGATGCCGAAGGCCGCTACCGTGCCCGCAGCATCGTGCCGTCCGGCTATGGCTGCCCGGCCGATGGCCCGACCCAGGCATGGCTCGATCAGCTGGGCCGTCACGGCAACCGTCCGGCGCACATTCACTTCTTCATCTCGGCGCCGGGCTTCCGTCACCTGACCACCCAGATCAACCTGGCCGGTGACCAGTACCTGTGGGACGACTTTGCCTACGCCACCCGTGATGGCCTGATTGGCGAGCTGCGCTTCGTCGAAGACGCGAAAGCGGCCGATGCCCGTGGTATACAAGGACGCTTTGCCGAAATGGACTTCGACTTCCAGCTGCAGAGCGCACCGAAGCCTGCTTGCGAGAAGCGCAGCAAGCGGCCGCGGGCGTTGCAGGACGCTTGAGTCCGGGTTGAATCCATCGCGGGGCAAGCCCGCTCCCACTGGTGGGAGCGGGCTTGCCCCGCGATGCTTTTCAGGTACGCACTAGTGTAAATTGAT
>NZ_JALRNG020000233.1:0-235 GCF_030272875.2 Pseudomonas sp. BJa5 | reverse complement strand
GGAGGGCCGCGCGCGACTGGCGCTCGAGCTTCTTGATCTGCTGCGATACCGCGCTCGGGCTGAAGCCGAGCGCGTCTGCCGCGCCGACGACCGAGCCGTGCCGCTCGACGGCGGCGCGCGAACGGCGCGCTTGGATATCGATCATGAAGAAATCGTAGATGGTGGCGTGCATAAATCAACGCTGGTGCTGCATGGTCGGGGCACGGATGATGGAGGGGTGAAACCCCGCCACGCC
>NZ_JALRNG020000232.1:0-235 GCF_030272875.2 Pseudomonas sp. BJa5 | reverse complement strand
TGGCCTGGGCATCGACACCCACCGCCCAGAGCGACCCGAGCCACGCACAGACGAAGCCGGCCGCCGCCAGCGGCTACGCATGGCGCAGCTCGCTGCGATTACGCTGGTGATAGCGCCACAGCGCCAGCAGCACGTGGGGCACCACCATCACCAGCGCCGTGCCCTGGGCCAGCTGCTGGTCCAGGCCAACCAGCACGCCAAGCGCCGGAATCGCGATCAGCCCGCCGCCGATGCC
>NZ_JALRNG020000231.1:0-235 GCF_030272875.2 Pseudomonas sp. BJa5 | reverse complement strand
GCAAGTTTGTGTTCTCCACCAGCGAAGCGTACCTGATCGAGGACGGCAATATTACTGCCCCGGTCAAGGGCTCGACCCTGATCGGAAACGGGCCGGAGGCCATGAGCCGGGTATCGATGGTGGGTAACGACCTGTCCCTGGACAGTTGCGTCGGCACTTGCGGCTAGGATGGTCAGTCGGTGCCGGTGGGCGTTGGCCAACCGACCTTGAAGATCGATTCGATCACCGTGGGTGG
>NZ_JALRNG020000230.1:0-235 GCF_030272875.2 Pseudomonas sp. BJa5 | reverse complement strand
GGCCGGGCCTGCCCTGGTAGTAACGGCCGCTGCCGTCGACAGTCGCTACGCCGAGGCCGGCCACGAACTGATGAGCCTGCCGGGCGAGGGCGGTCGGGTCGACCTGCACGCCCTGTTGCGCGAGCTGGCGGCCCGTGGCGCCAGCGACGTGCTGCTCGAAGCCGGGGCCGGCCTGGTCGGTGCCTTTGCCCACAGCGGGCTGATCGACGAATACCAGATCTTTGTCGCCGCCAAG
>NZ_JALRNG020000229.1:0-236 GCF_030272875.2 Pseudomonas sp. BJa5 | reverse complement strand
TCCAGGGTCGCAGCCTCTTGCTCCATCTGGCAGTCGTCATACTGCTGCGAGGCGGTTTCGATAAGCGCGGTTGATGATTTGTTGCTCTGTATCTCGGCATTTCGCTCGTCCGCCACCGCGCCCTGCGACGCGACGGCGCAAAACGCCAGAAGGATTCCTGGCAGAAAACACGTGGATTGCATCTGGGACGGTCTCGCAAGGTTCGTACGGCACTGTGGGCAGACAGGCCCCAGAGG
>NZ_JALRNG020000228.1:0-236 GCF_030272875.2 Pseudomonas sp. BJa5 | reverse complement strand
CCCGCGCTCCCGCCCCGCCCCCCTCCCCCCCCCCCCCCGCCCCCCCCCCCCCTCCCCCTCCCGCCCCCCCGCTCCCCCCCCCCCCCCCCCCCCCCCCCCCCGCCCCCCCCCCCACCCCCCCCCCCCCCCCCCCCCCCCCCCCCGCCGCCCCCCGCCCAGCTCACACGACCGCGCCCCCCCGAGCACCATGCCCTCAGCCACCCAGCCGATCCTGAAAAACCACCCCCCGGTGGTGC
>NZ_JALRNG020000227.1:0-236 GCF_030272875.2 Pseudomonas sp. BJa5 | reverse complement strand
AAATACGACATCGATTCGATCTTCCGTGTCGACGGCCGCCGCGCGGCCCGCCCCCCCCCCCCCCCCCCCCCCGCCGACCCCCGCCCCCCCCGCCCCCCCCACCCCCCCCCCACCCCCCCCCCCCCCCCCCCCCCCCCCCCCCCCCCCCCCCACCCCCCACCCCCCCGCCCCCCCCCCCCCCCCCGCCCCCCCCGCGCTCCCCCCCCGCCGACACCCACCCCCCCCGCGTCCCTGCC
>NZ_JALRNG020000226.1:0-236 GCF_030272875.2 Pseudomonas sp. BJa5 | reverse complement strand
TCCAGGTGCAGGCCGATGGCGGTCACCCGCGGCTCGTCGAGCAGCGCATACATGAGCTCGACAATGCCGATCTGCCCCTGGTTGCCGACCTAGGCCATATAGGCCACCGGCAGCGAGCTGTCGCTCATCGACAGGTTGTAGGCGAAGTTGCCGCTCTGGGAGAGGATCGCCACGCCCTTCTCCACCGCCTTGCCGACATGGGCCACGGTCCACAGCGCACTGCTGTGCAGGTAGTC
>NZ_JALRNG020000225.1:0-236 GCF_030272875.2 Pseudomonas sp. BJa5 | reverse complement strand
GCGCGTCAGATGCCAGGCCCCGCGAGGAGATTGCATGAGTCAGCCTGCCGCGTTCCTCGACACGGTTGAACACCTGATTCCCCGCGAGCGCCGTTTCGACGACCCGCTCTCGACCCTGGCCATCGGCACCGACGCCAGCTTCTACCGCCTGATTACCAAGCTGGTGATCCGCGTCGAGAGCGAAGAGGAAGTCGCCACCCAGCTCAAGGCGGCCCACGCCCAGCAGGTCGCCGTGA